>JBFLXB010000032.1 GCA_040757335.1 Nitrospirota bacterium
CCCCGCCGCCTCCTCCTCCGCCGCCCCCGCCTCCACCACCTCCGCCTCCACCGACCGAAGCCGAATTAGCGGCCCAACGCGCGCGGGCAGAGCTGGCGCAGAACAAGTATCGGGTGTTCTTGAGTCGCGGCGGGCGGGACCAGGCGTTCGTGTCGCGCGGAACCGAGACGTTCACGGTCGGACGCGGCGACCCCTTGGTCGGCGGCGTGGTGCTCAAAGATCTGACTCCGGCGTACATCGTGCTCCACCACACCGACACCCAGCTCGAACTGACCGTTGCCCTGAGCGGCTCGTAAGCGCTCCGCAGTAAATCCCCCCTACCCCCCTTTTTCAAAGGGGGGACAACAACTGACTCCCCCGGTTTCTGATGGTGAATGTTCCTTCCCCTTCCCCCCCTTGCGGGGGAAGGCGGGATGGGGGGTACGCCTGCTGGTGGCCTGTGCCTCTTGGCGGTGCGGGCCGGGCCGCCTTGCCTTGCGCATTTTCGGACCTCTGCTACATTGAACCGCGTTACGCGCAGGAAGCGGCTCACGTTGATGGCACAGCCTCAACAAAAGCGTAAGAAGATCGGCGAAATGCTGATCGCCGAGGGGTTGCTCACGCAGGAGCAGCTTGAAACTGCCCTCGAGGAGCAACGTCGGCACGGCGGTCGCATCGGTGCGATCTTGAAGAGCCTCGGGTTCGTGACCGAGGAAGGCATCATCAAAACTCTGGGACGCCAAACCGGAATTCCGCACCAGGTCCTGTCCACCGTCATCATCGACTCCGACGTGGTCAAGCTCGTCCCGGAATTGATGGCGCGGCGCCACCAGGCGATCCCGCTTTACAAGAAGGGAAGAGTGCTGACCCTCGCAATGGTCGATCCCCTCAACGTGGTCGCCCTGGACGACGTCGGGCGCGCCACGGGGCTGGAGATCCAGCCGGTGGTGGCGACCGAGCAGGACGTGATGCGCGCGATCGAACGCCAATACGGCATGACGTCGACCATCCAGGAGGCGGTCAAGAACTTGGAGCCGCTGGAGGTGGAAGAGCCGTCCACGGCCGAGGCCGAACGGCTGGCCGAGGATACGCCGGTCGTCAAGTTCGTCACCACCGTCATCACACAAGCGGTCCATGAAGGCGCGAGCGACATCCATATCGAGCCCGACGCGGACGTGTTGCGGGTGCGTCACCGCGTGGACGGCGTGCTCGTGGAGGTGACCACGGCGCCCAAGGGCCTGCAGGGCGGGGTGCTCTCGCGCGTCAAGATCATGGCGGATCTGGATATCTCGGAACGACGCGTGCCGCAGGACGGCCGCATCCAAATGAAAGTGGGCGAGCGCGATATCGATCTCCGCGTGTCCACGTTGCCCACGATCTATGGCGAAAAGGTGGTGCTCCGGATCCTGGACAAGCGCCAAGGCATCGTCAAGCTTCCGGATCTGGGCTTCGCCCCGGGTGCGTTCGAAGTCGTGAAGCGCCTGGTGGCCAGACCCTACGGGCTCTTTCTGGTCACTGGCCCCACCGGGAGCGGGAAAACCACCACGCTGTGCGCGGCATTGAACACGATCAACACCATCGCCCGCAACATCGTGACGATCGAAGACCCGGTCGAATACCAGTTGAAGGTTGTGAATCAAGTCCAGGTCAACGCCAAGGCCGGGGTCACGTTTGCCAACGGTCTGCGGTCCATCCTGCGTCAGGACCCGGACGTGATCATGATCGGCGAAATCCGCGACCGCGAGACCGCCACCATCGCGATCCAGGCCGCGCTGACCGGCCACCTCGTCTTCTCCACGTTGCACACGAACGACGCGCCCAGCGCCGTGGCGCGGTTGATCGACATCGGGGTGGAACCCTACTTGATCGCGTCGTCGTTGATCGGCGTGGTGGCCCAACGGTTGGTCCGCAAAATTTGTCCCACCTGCCGCAAGCCCACCGTGGTGCCGGCCGACGCGTTCGCCGGGATCACCCCGGAAAGCGGGACGTTGTCGCCGGCCAAGGGGGCGGGTTGCTCGGGTTGCCGCAACACCGGGTACAGCGGCCGTATCGGCATTTTCGAATTGTTGACCGTGACCGACGCGTTGCGCGATCTGGTCATCAATCGCGCGCCCGCCACGCTACTCAAGAACACGGCGTTGCAAGGAGGGTTCGTGCCGTTGCGGCAGGCTGGATTGGCCAAAGCTGCGGCCGGGATCACCACGCTCGAAGAGGTCTACCGCGTCACGCAGGAAGCGGATGGCGAGTGACAATTTCCGGCAGATCTATGGAGCACACTTCTCAGTCGGCGCGACGTGTGTACACGCTCGATCAAAAACCTCTTTTTCTTCAAATCGATCAGAGGAATCTGGAAGGACGATCCATAGCACGTCCCTTGCAGAGCGCACCCGCCGATGGCTCTATATCGCTACAAAGCCCGTGATAAGTCGGGGAGTATGATGACCGGAGTCCTCGACTCATCGGGCCGCGACGCCGTTGCGACCCACCTCAGCCAGATCGGGTACCTCCCGGTCCGCATCGAAGAGGCGAGGGGGTGGGACTGGCGAGAGGCGATCAAAAATCTCGAAGAATCGCTCACCCAAGTCACGCCACAGGACAAGATCATCCTGACCAGGCAGATGGCCACGCTGATCGACGCGGGTCTGTCGTTCGTGGCGGTGTTCGACGCGCTGATCGAGCAGACGCCCAACCCCCGGCTCAAAAACATCCTCACTCAGGTCCGACGTGATGTGGAAGGCGGCATGCGATTCTCGGACTCACTCGCCAAACACCCCGCGGTGTTCGAAACGCTCTACGTCAGCATGGTGCGGGCGGGGGAAGAATCCGGAACTCTGGATGAGATGCTTAACCGCTTGGCGTCATTGGCCGAACATGATGCCGAAGTCCGCGCACGAATCAAATCCGCAACGCGTTATCCCAAGATCGTGATCCTAGCGCTAGTGATAGCGTTTGGAGTGATTGCAGGGTTTGTCATGCCCCGCTTCACCGCACTTTACTCACAGTTCAACGCGACGTTGCCGCTTCCCACCCGCATCATGATTGGCATCAGCCACACCGTCCAGTCCTACGGGCTCGTAATGCTAGCCGCGATCGTCGCCGTGTCCGTCGGCGTGTTGTATTACGTCCGATCGGAAACCGGCCGTCCGGTGTGGGATGCCTTCAAACTCAAGCTGCCGATCTTTGGGCCGATCTTTCTCAAGTCGGCACTCTCCAAGTTTGCTCGTGTGTTCGGCACGCTCAACCGCTGTGGATTGCCCGCGCTTCAGGCCTTGGAGATCGTGTCGAAAACCGTCAACAACGTGGCCATCGCTCGGGCGATCGACATGATCCAGGATGGCGCCCGGCAGGGAAAGGGTCTCGTCCAGCCGATGAAAGGCGCCAGGCTCTTTCCGGCCGGCGTACTCCAGATGGTGGCTATTGGAGAAGAAACTGGTCAGCTCGAACCAATGTTGATGAAAGTGTCCGAGTACTACGATCGAGAGGTCGACTACTCGCTGCGGACATTGGCCACGTCCATCGAGCCCATTCTGCTGACAGTCATCGGTGGGGTGGTGCTGTTCCTGGCGTTGGCCGTGATGATGCCGTGGTGGAATCTGATCAACGTGTATCGGGGCGGCGGGGGGTGACACATCGACCGATTCTCGGGACGGGTGTTCGATGCGGCGCTGGTGGTTACCCTCGCCGGGCTGCTTGCTGCGGGAATCTTCCTGTATTTCCCGCCGCTGCTGCGAGCGGCCAGGGAGTCGGCGCTTCAGATGACGCTCGCGAATGTGCGCACCGCGGTCACGCTGTTCCGCATCCGGGAGGGTCGTCTTCCCGGAGACGTGCGCGAGTTGCTCGACCGGGGATATGTAGTGGATGGGCCCCAGGGGCCCTTGTATGTCGGGACGTATCTCACCCATGAACAGCGGGACGTGGAGGGGTTCCCGCTCGATCCATTTGGACATCGGTTTGAGTACGACCCGGTCAAGGGTCGGGTGTGGTCCACAACGCACCGGTATCGGGAGTGGTAGCGGAGTCGTCACAGGAGAACGCTTCGCCACCGGAGGGCAATTCACTAATCGGAAAGGAGTGAACGATGCGGTTGATTCGGAGTGAAAGGGGCTTCACGTTGATCGAGTTAGTGATCGTGCTGGTGATTCTGGGCATCTTGGGTGCGGTAGCAATGCTGGGATACGTCGATCTGAGCGCCCAGGCGCGTGACGCGGCCATCGAAGGGACGTTCGGATCACATTCTTCTCAGCTGGCCATTGCCATCGGTTTGTGTCGAAGCCTCCCGGCCCAAGCCAGCGGGACCGGTGCTTGTAATGGCACAACCGACTTTGCGGGCGACTTCGAAACCACCGTCTACAACGCAGTCGGTGTCACCGGCAGCGAAATTGCGAGAAGCGCGTATGGGACCCCTGCTGCGGGACAATTCAATATCTGCTCGGGTTCAACAGGGAACGGGCGGTTTACGACGGTCACATACAACCCCGCAGCGACTCCACAGCTCGTAAGGGCGGCTATCGCGAACTGGGCCGGGGGATTGACCTGCGCAACGGCTTCGTAAGTCGTATCGGTTAGGTAGCGTGACGCGAGGAGGGAGGGGGTACGCCCCTCCCTCCTGCGTCTGGTGAGTCCAGACGAACGAGGAGGAGCTAAGAATGACACGGCGTCGAAATGAAAAGGGATTCACCCTGATTGAGTTGGTCGTTGTGCTGGTGATTCTGGCCATCCTGGGCGCCGTGGCTATGCTTGGCTACGTTGACCTCAGCACACAGTCGCGCGATGCCGCGCTGGAGGGGACTTTTGGTTCCCATGCATCCCAGTTGGCGATCGCGGTCGGGCTCTGTCGGAGTCTACCGGCCCAGGCGAGCGGTGCCGGCTCCTGCGACGGCGTTGCGGATTTCTCAGGTGATTTTGAAACAGCGGTCTACAATGCGGTGGGTGTAACGGGCAGTGAAATCTCAAGGGGCGCGTACGGATCGCCTGCGGCCGGCCAGTTCCAAGTCTGTAGTGGCTCGGCGGGTAACGGGCGCTTTATTACGGCGACCTACAACCCTGTAGCGACCCCGCAGCTCACGAGAACCGCGCCCGCGGCTTGGGCGGCTGGGGCGTGCGGGGCGGCGACCTAGCCGGACTGTCTGCTGACGCACTGAGGCGACGTGGAGAGGTTGTCTCCACGTCGCCTCATGGGCAGCGCCCTCGTATGGTCCGAAGTGCTCGATATCGTCTCCGACACTCGGGCATCGCGACAAGGTCCCGCGCACGGCTGACTGCCGAATGGAACCGTCTCGCAGACTTGGTGGGGAGGCTGCTCTGTTCGAGGCGGCGCGATGGTTTTACGCTCGTCGAACTAATTCTCATCATTCTGATCCTGGTCACTATTGCGGCCGCGGTCATTCCCACAATCGGTGACACCACGGGTATGCGAATGTCGGCTACCGCACGCAAGGTCCAGTCCGACATCGCGTATGCGCAATCTCTCGCCATGACGAGCGGTCAGCGGTATCGGGTGTATTTCAACCTGGCTCCAGCGCCAGCGGCGGGTTACGCCGTGGTTAACAACGCCGACGGAGACGCCAACTGGGGTGAAGCGGGCGAATTCGCCCGCGATCCCAATGGCGGCGATTCTCTATCCGTGACCCTGAATGCGGGCACGTATGCGGGAGTCACCATCTCTGCGGTGGGCTTTTCGGGCTCGTTTGTAGAATTCGATAGTTTGGGGAGGCCGTACGACAATCTCGGACTCCTGGCGGCGGCCAATACCGTCACCCTCGCCGGAGGCTCGGCGACCCAGACCGTTACCGTGACGCCGCAAACCGGGCGAGTGACAGTTCCATGAGCCGGAGAAGGCCCAACGCTCCAGACAGCGGAGTTCGCGGTTTCACGCTGATCGAAGTCACTATCACCATTCTTGTAATTGCGATTATCGGAACCGCTGTTCTCCTGCCGTTTGTCAGCAGTCTGAGCGGTAGTCCGAACCCTGTGGTCATGCAACAGGCGATCGACCTCGCCCAAGGGGAGTTGGAGCAGGTGATCGCCACGAAGCGTGCGAACGGATTCGCGGCCATTGTTTCCGGCTGTAGCGCGTTTCCCATGCCCGCAGGATTTACGTGCACTCGGACAGTCTGTTACGTGCCGGCCGCGAATCTCAATGACACGTCGACCTGCGCCGCGGCGACGGCCTACAAACGGGTAGCTGTCACAGTCAATCATGCTCTGGTGGGCGACGTGTCGGCCGTGTCGTTAGTGACGAACCCGTAGGCGGTGCATGACACTGAGGCATTCAAGGCGACTGGGTACCGTCGGGAAGCTGTTGATCGATTCTCTGTCCAACGCCTCCGTTCGCCGTGGCGAGCGCGGCTTCACCCTGATCGAGCTGATCATGACGATCGTGCTCGTTGGCATTATCGGGGGCATCATCGGGGCGTTGTTGCTGGGTGGGACCCAGGCGTTCGTAGCGGAGGACACCAAGGCTTCCCTAACGACCCAAGGACGCTTGGCCGTAGAGCGGATGGTTCGCGATATCCGTCTGGTGCGTAGCCGAACCGCGGGAGACATTCCCACCATGACCGCGGCCACGCTCAATTTTATCGACACGTCCGGGAACGCGATCGCGTACACCTCCGGGGGTGGGTCGATTACGCGTAACGGGGTTGTGCTCGCGGCTGCACCGACGGCCAACTTGGCCTTCTCGTATTTCCAACAGGACGGCACGCCGGCCGCCTCGGCCGCTCAAGTGTGGGTGATCCAGGTGGACCTCACGTTTGGAGGAACCAACGACAGCCAGGATTTTAGGGTGCGGATTCATCCGAGGAACTTCTAATGACGGGGTTGGTCCACGACGAACGGGGCGCATCGCTCGTGGCCGCGATATTTCTGTTGGTAGTCGTGGCGTTCTTGGGCACGACCGTGGTGTCGCTGATGAGCACTCAGACCATGACGTCGTTCGGGGAGACGCAATCGACGCAAGCCCTGTATGTGGCCGAAGGCGGTAGCGAGTTTACCCAACGGGCGCTGGCGCAAAACCTGAATTGGTACCGCAGCGCAACCGACCCGATCGTCACGCCGGCGACCGCGCTGGGTGCGGGCACGTTTGCCGTGAACACGAATCTGCCGGCCACTCTGTTGAGGCGGCGAGTCACGCCGGCGTCACTCGACATCTCCGTCTTCACCACAGCACGCTTCCCCGGCACTGGCTACATTCAGCTTGGGGACGACATTACGACCAACGCCGAGTTCGTCCGGTATACGGGGACCACCGCCACCACGTTCACGGGACTGACCCGAGACGACACGATAGGAGGGGTCAACGGGGGTGCTGTGGGGACCTTTCTTCGTGGCACGCGCGTCTACCCCGTGACGACTCTCGCGGCGAACCTGGCGCCCGTGGCCGCCGCCTGTACTCCCACACCGTCCGCGGCCACCATCCAGATCAACCCGCACTCGAAGTTTCTTGCCGCCGGAACAATCGTCGTCGAAACAGAAGAGATCACGTATACGGGTTCGAGTACGGCCGGAGGCGTGACTACGCTGACCGGTATCGTGCGGTGTGTCAATTCTCAGTCGAGCGGTACCCCCCACGGTCCCGGATATCCAGTCACCACGCTGCTAGTCGACGGCGTCACGCCGGACTACCAAACGTTTCTCTCGTCAACAGGAGCGGTCGGTGGTGCGCCTTTGGGTTCTGCGACTCGGGTGGTGCAGAAGACGGTTCAGCGGTAGAGGGCGAACATGTGGCGATGGCTGACATCGGGTGGCGTAGTTGTCCTAGTGCTGGGTCTTTGGGGGGGCTGCGCGGAGGCCGCTCGCAACTTCGTCGCAGCGCAGACTCCAGCGCCGAATGCACCGGTGACCATGGGTTCCACGGGAACCCTGACTTACCGCATCACCAACGCGAACACGGGAGGAAACACCGGCGAGCGGATCTACGAAGTCCGATTCCGAGTCGGGGGCGGAGGCAGGCGTGGCGGAGGTGCAAGCAGCACGTTTTCAGCAGCCACTGCTGCGCCCGCGGGGTGGACGCGCACCTCGTTCAGCACCACGTCGGTGACGTTTCGCGCCAACTCGTGGGCCAATGCGATTATCACAGGGTCGTACCTGGATTTCCCGATCGTCTTCAACTTCCGGCAGACCACAGCGGATACCACTGAACGCCTACGGGACATCCGTGCCAGGTATACGAATAGTGTGGGTGGACCGCCGTTTACCAACTTGGGGTCCGATACGGACAGCAACCAGGGCGGCTGGACGCTCAGATCGCTCGAAATCACCTCGCTCCAAATCACGGATACGAGCGGTGTTCCGATCACTGCCCTAAGCGCTGGTAGCAGTTTTCGCCTGGTCATGAGCGTGACGAATCGCTCGACAGCTACGATGACCGCGATCAGGTCAGGCCCGACCGACCCACCAGTAGCTTCAGTTTTGACTGGGACAGCCACGGTCGGGTGGACATCGACCGTAAATAGCCCCAATCCCTTGACCCTGGCTCCAGGGGCCAGTGGCACGATCACGTATACGTACACCACAGGCCTTGCGGATAGCGGGACGATCAACTTTGCCAACATCTACGCCCGCAACAATACCGGGAGCGGCACGTCTGCCCTCGCCACGTCGCCCACCCTTGCTATTGGTCGGTTCACCGCAGCGATCAACGTTTCGTCGGCGTGTCTCTACAGCGGCCAAAGTTTTACGGTCGACATGGTCCTCACCAATCGATATCCCTATGCCATCGATAACGTCACTCCCACACTCACGGTGTCTCTCGCCGGAGCGCCGCTGACCCTGACCTCCGGTCCAAATCCCACTCCGCCGAACGGACCTGTTCCGGCAAGTGGGGCGGCGACATACACGTTCACGTGGGTGTACCTCGTTACATCGGCCGCCAATGGTCAGACCTTCACCTTCGACGGGTCCGCAACCGGCACCGGCGTGGTCCTCGGAAGTCCGGTTCATACCACACCCACGTCCTCGTCGTTAGTAACAAAAGCCGGAGGGTACTCGATCAGCGCCAACCAGACCAACGGCACGAGTACCAACGAGGAGATCAGTTGGGCGTTTCAGAACAACGGCTGCGCCGCGACCAACAACGTGGCCATTGACCTTCCCGCAGGGTGGGTGTGGGCTGGAGGAGGCGAGGACAGCTATGCACTCGTTGACACAGGCGTCGGGACGTCTTCTGAGAACTGGAGCGCTTTGGGTCCCGACCCAGTGACGTTTACCGCCCAGACGGTTGCGGATCGCCTGTACGTGGGGGGACAAGGGGAGTACCGGCTCGCGTTTTCCAGCACACCGACCGCGACCGTTCCCACTGTGTATACGTTTAACGTGACGATCACGGACGCCACCGGGGCTCCGGCCGTTACGGTGCCCGCCTCGGTCACGCTGAATCCATTCAATACCGGTGGACTCAACGATGCCAACGGACTGATCTGGCAAGAACAATTCCGGTGACGTGCCCAAAGTTCCTTTCTTGACAGGTGGTTAGGGGGGGCTAGACTTGGCCGGCGGTGTAGAAAAACGGATTTATCAGTCGAGGGCCTTGTGAAGACCAGCGAACTGCTGAAGCACGTCGATATTCCGCGCCACAAGCTCTACTACCTCGAACAGAAGGGCTACGTGGCGCCCACAAGAATCCCAATGGGGGATTTGGAAGCTCGCGAGTACTCCAAAGCCGATGTGGAGCTGATCGCGGCGATCTGGAAGTACTTGAAAAAGGGCTTCAAGCACAAGATCGCTCACCAGAAAGCGCTCGAGGAACTCGGGCACGCACCGGCGGCACGCCGAGCCGCCTTGCGGGAGGCGGCGTGAAGTTTCTTCGCGGTCGACGCTCCATCGTGGGTTGCGATCTGGGGCGCAGTGCGGTCAAGCTCGTCCAGTTGCAGCGCACCGGCAGCGGGTGGTCCGTGGTGCAGGCGGAGTTACGCGAGTTGACGCCCGAGGCGCACGAGGGGGACCAGTGGCCCAGCCCGCAGGCCGTGCAATCGGCGGTCGAGTGTCGGTGGGCCAATGGGGAAGACGTGGCGGTCTGCCTGCAAAGCCGGCCTGCTATCGTGCGCCATCTTGATTTGCCGGACATTCCCAAACGGGAGCTCCGAGAAGCGCTGCAGTGGGAAGCCAAAAAAGCCGCGTCGCAGGCGGTTGAGGACCTGGTGGTGGACCATCTTCGCGGCCCGTCGGTGAAGTCTGACCAAGGCCGGACCATGCCGGTCACCATGGTGGTGGCCGAGCGCGAAGCGGTGGAGCAAGAGTTCCGCCGGTATCAACAGGCCGGGCTTCGCGTCAAGGTGATGGACATCAACGCATGCGCGTTCTATTACGCTGCGCATCGCCTGGGCCGGGATCAGACCGGAACCGGCTGCGTGGCGTTCGTGGATATCGGCGCCGGACGCATGGACATCAACATCGTCAAACACGGCACGTTGCGTTTCTCGCGGAGCGTGCCGCTCGGCGGCGAGATGTTGACGCAGGCTCTGGTCCGAACGTTCGGGACCGACCCCAATGAAGCAGAGACCATCAAGCGAGAGCAGGGCCTTTCCGGGAAGGCCAAGGCCCTCGAAGTGCTGGGACCCCACGTGGATCGATTGGTTGTCGAGATCCAGCGTTCGATCGACTATTACCGCGCGCAATCGCACGACGGTGCGCTGGAGGCGCTCTGGCTGGGTGGAGGCACGTCGCTGATGCCGGGCTTTGTCGAGTACGTGGCGCGATTTGTCGATACCAAGGTGGACCGGTTCAATCCGTTCGAGGGGATGGACTGTCGCGGCGTGCGCCTCGACCTCGAGGCGCTTGCGCCTCGGTTCATTGCCAGCGTCGGTCTGGCGATCGGAGGGCAGGCGTGACGCGGCGGATCAATCTGGTCGCCGACCTTCTGCTGGCGACCGAACCTCCGCCCTCGCCGTGGACCGTGCTCTCGGTGGCCGGGGCCGCGTTGGTGATCCCGTTGTTGGTGTGGGGCGTCCACGTCCGGGCCGCGACCCGCTTGGACCCGCAAGTAGCTGAGCTCAGGGCGGTGCGGGACCGGTTGACCACCGAAGGGAACCACGCGCGCCAGGTCATCGCGGACCTGGAGGCGCAAAACGCCCGCCGCATCCAAGAGCAGGCGCAGGCCGAGCAGATCAACTGGCTGGAGGCGTTCCGAGAGCTCACGCTGGTGGTTCCGCACGGGATGTGGCTGTCGGATCTGGGCGGGGAAACGGGCGCGCCGCAATCGGCGGGTTCCATACCCCAGGACGGGGACATCCCGATTCGCATCCGTGGTTTGGCGGTCTCGCAGGGCGTGGTGGCCGATCTCTTGGTGAATCTCGAAACGTCCACGCACTTTCGCGATCCCGTGGTGATGTACACGCAGCGGGAACAGGGCCGGGGAATCGCGCGGGTGGGATTTGAAATCCAGTGCGCGTTGCGACGGGCGTCGGTCGACGGGCGCCAGCCGGGCAGGGCCGCATGACGGATGGGTTTCGCCGCATCGTTGCGCTGAGGCTGACCAAGGTGGAACGCGTGGTCGGCGCGACGTCATTGGCCGGGGCCATCATCTTCGGGGGCCTGTTGCTCGACATGCCCACGGTCAAACGCGCCAAGGCCCTTGAGGTCGAACGAGCCGCGCTCAACGTCGAGGTGGCGGGGTTGACCGTGCAGATCGATCAGCTCGCCGCGCAGCGTCGAACAGTGCAGGCCGAAGCCGAGCGCCTTCAGTCGGCGCCGCCCGATCCACGCGCGTCGGCGTTGATGCGCGCGATCACCGCGATCGAGGAGCGGGGCGACGTGCAGTTCCTATCGGTCCGGCCGGTTCCGTCCGTGGGCGAGGGGACGGCGGTGGCGGTCGAGGTCAATGCCCCGCTTCGGATATTGGGAACGTACTTGGATGAATTGGAACGGTCCAGGTGGGCCCTCCGCATCCGGGATCTTCAACTGGCGAGAAACCCCGAGCGGGTGCCGCCGGTCTCCGCGAGGTTCGTCGTGGACACGGCGGTGCGGGTGAACGGATTCGGAAGCGTGGGTGCGCCGGGCAGGGTGGGAGTAGCCCCTGCGGACGCGGACGACGGGGTGCCATGAAGGAACCGCTTCTCCGCACTTTGGTCATGAGCATCGGTCTGGCTGCCTTGACAGGGCTCGCAGCGGAGGTGGTCGGTTCCCGGCCGGTCCTGGCCGCGGACGGGGCGGTGTGGGGCCAAGACCCCTTCGGAGCCCCGCCGGGCGCGGTTGACGAGCCCGGTGGGCAAGCGCACGAGCCCACGGCTCCGGCCGAGTTACAAGGGATCATCGCGGGACCAGGAGGAATGGTGGCGATCATCGATGACCGCATCGTCCGCATCGGAGATCGCGTGGGCGCCGAGCTCGTCGAGGAAATTACCCCGCGCATCGTGGTGTTGCGGCGCGGATTGCACGTCCGTCGGCTGGCGATTTCGGGCTTGCCGACGCACGGGCGCTAAGGAGAACGCATGAAGACAACCGGTCGATGGGTACGCACGTTCGTCTTCGCGGCGGCGGGAGCGGCGATGATCGCGGCGTGGGCCGCCCAAGGCGACGCGCAGGATCGCCGTGACATTCGCGTCGAACGATCCGCGGGGGATCGCTACTCGCTGGAACTTCGGGAGGCGGACATTCGGGACGTGCTCCGAGCCATCAGCCAAGAGCGCGGGATCAACGTGGTGATCGGCGAGGGAGTCACGGGCAAAGTGACGTTGAGTTTTCAGAGCGTGACGCTGTCGGATGCCATGGACGCGATCCTCAAGACCGGGGACTGGGCCAAGGTCGAGGAGGGGGACATTACTCGGATCGTGAAGTCACAGGAGGGCACCGGAGATCTCGTGACCCGAATGCTGCCCGTCCAGTACGCCAACGCCAAGGATCTTCACGAGGGCGTCAAGGACCTCCTCAGCAAAAAGGGAAGCGCCACGGTGGATGAACGAACCAACACCTTGATCGTGCGCGATGTCTCGGCCAGCGTGGAGTGGATCACCACGCTGGTCAGACAGTTGGACTCTCGGACGCCGCAGGTCCTCATTGAGGCGCGCATCGTGGAAGCCAGCACGAATTTCACCCGTGAGATCGGCGTGCAGTGGGGCGGCGCGTACACCACGCAATCCGGAAATCGGATCACCACGCTCCACGGGGGCGCGACCAAACAGTTGTCCACGGACACCTTTGCCGAGCCCCTGACAGGCGGCATCGGGCTCAGCGGGGGGCCGTTTGCGGTCAACCTTCCGGCTGCGGTCGGCCCGGGAAGAGGCGGGGCGCTGGGCATCTCGTTCGGCAACCTGGCGGACACCGTGCGCTTGGACTTGCAGTTGTCGGCGCTGGAGGATTCAGGCAGGGGCCGCATCCTATCCACCCCGCGGGTGTTAACCCTGGATAACAAGGAAGCCAAGATCTCGGCCGGGACCGAGATCCTTATCCCCACCACCACGATCGTAACCGCCGGCACAGACACCGGTGGAGGCGCCGCAGAGGCGCCGACAGGCGTGCAAACCATCGACGCCAAATTGGAGCTGGCTGTCACACCCCATATGACGCCGAACCGGGAAATCGTCATGCACGTCAAGGTCGACAAGAAGGATCCGGACTACACTCGGGAAGTCCAAGATATTCCCCCGCTCAACTCCCGCAGCGCTGAGACGCATCTTCTGGTGAAAAATGGGGAAACCGTGGTCATTGGCGGAATTGTCATCAACAGCACGTCGTTCGCGGAAAACGGGGTGCCCTGGCTGTCGAAGATCCCGATCCTGGGTTGGTTTTTCAAAAAACAGTCGACGGTGGAGAGCCAGAACGAATTGTTGGTCTTTATCACGCCGACAATCTATGAAGGACAGGCCTTGTAAAGGCCTTTCCCGTCCGTGTCGGTTGTGTGGCCTTGATTCCGCGTAGCCGTTTCCCTATCCTCTCGGCGTGGCCGAGCCGTTGCCTCAACCCGTCGCCGTGTTCATGACGTTCCCATCGCTAGAAGACGCCAATCGCGTCGCGACCGCGTTGGTGGACGAGCATTTGGCCGCATGTGTCAACCTCTTGCCCGGAGTGCGCTCGGTGTTCTTTTGGGAAGGTGCCCGAGAGGAAGCGACCGAGGTTCTGGCCGTGGCCAAAACCACCCAGCAGCGCTTCGGCGATCTCGCCGCCCGGGTCAAATCGCTCCATGGTTACTCGGTCCCGGAGGTCATTGCCCTGCCGATTGTCGAGGGGAACGAGTCCTACCTCCGGTGGCTGGCGGAGACCGTCTCGAAGTCCTAAATTTTCAAGTAATTTCAATAGATTATTCCGGTTTTCTTGACAGGCTAGAAACCCTGTGCTAGTCTCTGGCCCGAATTTTCACGGGAAGGCAGGAAGCGAGAAAGGGCACGCATGGACGAAAGGACCAAAGAATCCTACACCGTAATGATCCTGCCCAACCCGACGTCTAAAGCCTACCGGTTTAGCGTCAGCAAAAAACAAGTCAAGGTGGCGCTTTCGATCACCGCGGCGACGGCGATTCTGCTGCTGGTATTCGTGGTGCAGTATTTTTATATGGTCGGCAACATCTGGGAACTCACACTGCTGCGGAAAGAAACCGCGGTGCAGAAGTCGAAAATCGAGGCTTTTGCGCAATCCGTCGATAGTCTGAAGCAGGAAATGGATCGGCTCAAGGAGTTCGACGTCAAGCTGCGCATGATTACCGATTTGAATGTGCCGGCTGACGCTGGCAGGTTCCTCGGCGTCGGGGGGCAACCCGAGGCGGAAGCCGCTTCACTGGGGCCGGCGGTGGTTCAAGAGCCGATTCCGGCTGCGCTGACGTCGCCGCCGATCCAGAACCCTGCTCCGGGCGGCGAGGGCGGTACGGAAGACCCGATCCCGTCGATCGGATTGACCGAGATTCCCCGTGAACCGCATGCGGCAATTATCCGCGGCTTGGAAGAAGACCTCGCCACCTTACAGATCGTTGCCGCCAAGCAGCAACAAAGCTTTGAGGAACTCACCGAGGCGATTCAGCACCGGCGTGCGAAGTGGGCCTCGACCCCGTCGATCTGGCCGGTTCGCGGCTGGGTGACCTCCGGGTTTGGTCGTCGGCTGTCGCCCTTTACCGGCGAACCCGCCATGCACCGCGGGGTGGACATTTCCGTTCCGGAGGGCACGCCCATCGTGGCGCCGGCCAACGGGACCGTCGCCTCGGCGGGCTGGGACGGCGGGTTGGGCAACGCGATCAGAATCAACCACGGCTACGGGTACGAAACCATCTATGGGCACCTGAACAAGGTTCTGGTGCGTAAGGGCCAATGGGTCAAACGCGGTCAGACCATTGGGCTGGTCGGCAATACCGGTTTCAGCACCGGACCGCACCTTCATTACCAGGTGCAGGTCAATCTGGTTGCAACAAATCCGCTTCGCTACATTCTGAACTAACGTCCGCGCCGCAGGTCTCGGTTTGGCGCTGGTCCTGCGTCTCAGGTTGTACCCGCAATTCTCCCGTCTCCGTAATGGTCAAGGGACTCGTTGGAAAATCTTCCCGGGAAAGCGTGGAAATCATCCGAATGGCGGTGCCTTCGGGATCAGGTTCAGGAATTCCGGGTAAACGTTGCCGCATGGAGAACAGTCGGCCTGACAGGAAGGTGCCGTCGCGCGCAACAGTCACTCGTAATAGCGGCATCACGCCTCTGGCCCCTTTGATCGAGATGTTGCCGTACGTCCAGAAGTTTCCCAACGAGTAGGCGATCAGCCGTCCTCGGTAGAGCTCGACCGCTCTGGGAACGTGGGGGCCGTGCCCCAGCACCACGTCCGCACCGGCGTCCACCACCGCGTGGGCGAATTGCAGCACGTTGCCGCGATCCTCACCATAGTATTCTTCGGCCATGTCCGTGACCCGGGAAGCGGTCTCGCCTTCGGACCCTCCGTGAAACGAGACGATCACCACGTCGGCGCTGCGACCGGCCTCGGCCACGATCGAGCGGGCCGTCTCCAGATCCGAGACGTGAAACGATCGCCCCGAGAACCCAAACGGGACCACCGCGACCACGACGTCGCGGACCGCCAGTGCGGTGGGCGTGCGTTTGGGGACGGCGACAAGACCGGCCTGAGCCAACAACCCTTGGGTGAAGGCGTATCCGGGGAGACCGTAGTCGTCCGAATGATTGTTGTCGAGAGACAGGACGGTGAAGCCCGCGGCCTTGAGAAACGACGCCAAAAACGGAGGGAAGCCGAACTCATAACAGCGCCCGGCTTCACGAGACTCCGGGCGACACTTGGCCGGCATCATCCCGTCGACCACAAACGTGCCTTCCAGATTGCCGAACACGAGATCAGCCTCCGGGATCGTGCCGCGAATCCCTTCGGGGATGTCGCGGTCCGCGGGCGTCGGGACGAAGGGAATGGGGGTCATGGAGCCGGGCATGACGTCGCCCACCGCCACGATCGTGATCGGAACCGGGGAGGGGAGAACGGGCGCCGAATCGGGCAGCGTGGGGTTCGGGCCAACCGACGGGCTGGCGGGCGCCATTTCGGCGGGGAGCGGGTGAGGGGGCATGGGTTCCACGGATGGGGCGGCGCTGCACGCGATCACCGTCCACGCGGAGAACCCCACGCCAATCAGCCGAACGATCACTGATTCACTCAGTCGTGACGGGAGCGACACGATCATCTTACAGGAACTGAGGGCGTAGGCAACTATGTTATAATGTCGCCCGCGTCGGCACCAGTCCTCGAGATCTATCCATGTGGAGTATCATTCGAAAACTCGTCGGAAGCAAGAACGACCGTGAACTCAAGCGTATTGCGCCCGTTGTCGACCGCGTCAACGCGTTCGAACCCGCGGTTCGAACGCTGAGCGACGAGGCGCTGAGAGGCAAGACCGTCGAACTTCGCGCCCGCGTGGCGGCGGGAGAATCTCTGGACGCTCTGCTGCCGGAGGCCTTTGCGGTGGTGCGCGAAGCCTCATCCCGCGTGCTCGGGATGCGCCATTTCGACGTGCAGTTGATCGGGGGCATCGTCCTCCACGAGGGAAAGATCGCCGAGATGAAGACCGGCGAGGGGAAGACCCTCGTCGCCACGCTCCCGGTCTACCTCAACGCGCTCGCCGGCAAGGGCGTTCACGTAATCACCGTCAACGATTATTTGGCCAAACGCGACAGCCAGTGGATGGGGGAGATCTATCGCTTCCTCGGTCTCACCGTGGGCGTGATTCAACACGATCTCGACGACGCGGCGCGGCAGGTGGGGTACGCCGCGGACGTGACGTACGGGACCAACAACGAATTTGGGTTCGATTATTTGCGCGACAACATGAAGTTCGACCCCCGTCAGTTCGTCCAGCGTCCCCTCAACTTTGCGATCGTGGATGAGGTCGACAGCATCTTGATCGACGAAGCGAGGACGCCGTTGATCATTTCGGGACCGGCCGAAGATTCGACCGAGTTGTATTACAAGATCAACCGGGTCATCCCGTATCTCAAGGCCGAGGTCGACTTCACGATCGAGGAAAAGACCAAAACCGCGGCCCTGACGGAAGAAGGCAACGCGAAAATCGAGCGGTTCTTGGGCGTCGAGAACCTCTACGACCTCGGCAACATGTCGTTGGTCCACCACGTACATCAAGCGCTCCGCGCCCATTCGCTGTACAAACGCGACGTGGACTACGTCGTCAAAGAGGGCGAGGTCATCATCGTGGACGAGTTCACCGGCCGCTTGATGCCGGGTCGGCGTTGGAGCGACGGTCTGCACCAGGCGGTGGAGGCCAAAGAAGGCGTTAAGATCGCCAACGAGAACCAAACGCTCGCCACGATCACGTTTCAGAACTACTTCCGGATGTACAAGAAACTCAGCGGGATGACGGGAACAGCCGACACCGAGGCCGCCGAGTTCGCCAAGATCTACAACCTGGACGTAATGGTCATTCCGCCGAATCGAGCCATGATTCGGGCCGACTACGCGGATGTCGTCTATCGCACCGAGCGGGAAAAGTTCGCGGCGATCGTGGAAGAGGTCGTGGAGTGTCATCAGCGGGGCCAGCCGGTGTTGGTCGGTACGATTTCGATCGAAAAGTCCGAACGCCTTTCGGCCCTACTGAAAAAGCAGGGGGTCAAACACGCGGTTCTCAACGCCAAGTTCCACGAGAAAGAAGCGGAAATTATCGCGCAGGCGGGGCGAAAAGGGACGGTGACCATCGCCACCAACATGGCCGGCCGGGGCACCGACATCCTGCTCGGCGGAAACGCCGACTTCCTGTTCAAACAGGAGAGCAGCCGCGACGCCGACCTGTCGGCGCCGGAGCGCGAGGCGGAACGGACCCGCCTCCGTGAGCAGTTGCGAGCCGCGTGTGAAGCCGAAAAACAGGAGGTCGTGTCGCTCGGCGGGTTGCACATCATCGGCACCGAGCGACACGAGAGTCGGCGCATCGACAACCAGTTGCGCGGTCGTGCGGGCCGCCAGGGCGACCCGGGGTCCTCGCGGTTCTATCTGTCGCTCGAAGATGATCTCTTGCGGATTTTCGGATCCGAGCGGATCTCCGGCTTGATGCAGCGGCTGGGAATGGAAGAGGGGGTGCCCATCGAGCACCGGATGGTCACCCGCGCCATCGAAACCGCCCAGAAGAAAGTCGAAGCCCACCATTTCGACATTCGCAAACAACTGCTCGAGTACGACGACGTCATGAACAGACAGCGCGAAGTGATCTACGAACAACGCCGCCAGGTGCTGGGCGGGGAGCCGTTCGTGGACGACATCAACGAGATGGTGGACGACTTGGTGGCCGGGACCGTGGCGCAGTATTGTAATGAAGCGAGTTACGAAGAGGCCTGGGACCTCAAAGGACTGGCCGATGCGTTGGGCGCGCAGTTTTCGCTGCCGTTCGATCCGGCGTCGTGGAAGGACTCGGGCGTTGACGGGATCAAAGACGACGTCCTCACGCGGGTGCGGGAGGCCTACCGGCGCAAAGAGCAGGAGTTCGGTCCCACGGTGCTGCGCGAGTTGGAAAAGGCCGTGATGCTCCGGGTGATCGACACGCACTGGAAAGACCATCTTCTGACCATGGACTACCTCAAAGAGGGGATCGGGTTACGAGGGTACGGACAGAAGGATCCCTTGGTGGAGTATAAGCGGGAAGGGTACGATCTGTTTGTCGGACTGATCGAACGCATCAAAGTCGATGCCGTCGGGCACTTGTTTCGGATACAGGCGGTCCACCCCGATGTGGCGGCGGCCCCGCGGTCGCTCCCCCGTCAGGCCCCCACGATCCTGAGCGCGCCGGGTCCGGCGCCGACCAACTCTCCGACTCCCGCCGCCCGCGAACGCGAGCGCGTTGGGCGGAACGATCCCTGCCCCTGCGGAAGCGGCAAGAAATACAAAAAGTGTCACGGCGCCTGACGCGCGTGAAGCCCGCTCGGCCCCAGCTTGCCGCGGAGCTGAAGCGGGAGGTGGCCGTCCTTCGAGCGCGTCTCAAAGACAAGGGCCGGGAGCTGGCCTTCTTCATCAATACCGCCAAAGCGCTGACCTCCACCCTTGACCTCGACAAAGTCCTCGATGTGATTCTGGAGCGAGCCCGCCGACTCATTCCCTGCGAGCGGTGGGCGCTGTTCCTGGTCGACGAAATCGACGGTCGTCGGGAGCTCAGGCCCCACCGCGCGCTGCTTCGGGGCCGGGCTCGGGATGCCCGCGCGGTTCCGTGGGGGGTCGGACCCAGCGGCTGGGTCGCACAACACGCCAGGCCGCTGCTGATCCAAGATCCTCGCGTGGCGCTGCCGACCGGATTGCGAAACTTGAAACGTTCGGGCCCGAGGCTGCGGTCGCTGCTGGCGATTCCGATCGTCAACAAGCGCAAAACGCTCGGGGTGTTGGAGTTGGTCAACCGGTTGGACGGCCGTCCGTTCGACGTGGCCGACCGCGACATGCTGATGCAATTGATGGGTCAAGCCGCGATCGCGATCGAGCGCTCTCAGCTCTATCACCGCAAAGAGGAGTTGTCCATCCGGGACGACCTCACCAAGCTGTTCAACTTCCGGCACCTGGATCAGGTCCTGGACAATGAGATCCGGCGGTGCATCCGCTATGGGTCGGTGCTCTCGGTGATTTTCCTCGATCTGGACTATTTCAAGGTCGTCAACGACCGGTACGGCCACCTCATGGGGAGCCGGGTGTTGGTGGAGGTCGCGGAGCTGCTCATCCGAAATCTCCGCGACGTGGATATCATCTCGCGGTATGGCGGCGACGAGTTCGTGGTGGTGTTGCCCGAAACCGGGTTGCGGACCACCTTCGCGATCACCAAGCGGCTGCACCGCGCGTTCCATCGTCACGAGTTTCTGAGCGCGGAAGGCCTCAACGTCCACCTCACCGCGAGCTTCGGCATTGCGGGGTTTCCGGACCACGCCCGCAACAAGAAGGACCTGATTCGATTGGCGGACCAGGCGATGTACGAGGCCAAATACGGCGGCCGGGACCGCATTTGTGCGGCCACGCGTCGCGCCTCCGCGCTTCGCGCGCCCGGTTCCCTGTCGGGGAAGCGGCGCCCGATCAGAAGGGTTGCCCAGCCGTGAGATAGAAGTGGGGTTGCTGCTCCTCGGCCTTGAGCGCTTCGTCGACATTGACAGGCCAGGCCACGTCGAGCCTCGTGACGAGCGGATACAGGCCCAAGACCTCGTGGGTAAGGCGGAGGCCCAAACCCACATCGTACAGGAACTGGATGAAATTGCGGGGCTCACCCACGGTTCCCGCGTCGGCGAACACGGCGGCCTGAAGGCGGCGCAGCAGCGTCAGGCCCCAGACATTGGTTCCCATGTCGCGTACCAGCGGGTGTCGGTACTCCAGCGAGGCCAGGAGGACCGACTCGCCGGACACGCTGCCCGGTGAGTACCCCCGCATCCCACCCGAACCCGCCAGGTCGAACTGGCGGGCGTCATGAAATCCCCCCGCGGACTGGCCGATCGTCCCGCGCGCCGCGACTTCGTGTAAGGTGGCGAACGACCACTGATGTCGAGCGTCCAACTGGACCTTCAACGCGCTGGGGTACTCACCGCCCGACACGCGTTGGGCGAACGTGGTCGTCAGGGCGGAGTACGGGATCGCTCCGAAGAAAATCTGTTGGATCTCCTCGGAGTATACCAGCGGCGTTTCAGCGTTCGAAATGACGTGGGCGAGTTGAACCGATGTGACCGTTTCGGGCAGATCTCCCGGCGTGATCGGGATCAACCGCCGGCTCGCCTCCACCCCCACAGAAACGGATTGACGCGTCGTGTACGAGAAAACCGGTTGCTCGAAATCGTGGGTCGCCGCGATGCCGCCTTGCGTCTCGATGTCGTCTTTGGAGTAGCGAAGGCGCAGGATATTGTGCTCGTCGTACCGTCGCTGGAAGTACGCGCTGAGGTCGTAGCTGATGTTCTGGGTCTGAAAGTCGTAGCTGATCCCGGGCAATTTTTCGAGGATGAATTTGATGGCCGGTGGCGTCCGATTGTTGAACCGGTTCGGGTCGCTGGTCTTGTGGTCCGGGTCCAGTTCGATCACCTTGACCGGTGAACGGGTCACAAATGTTTCTTGGAACTCGGGTCCGTACGACAACCAGGTGGTGGTGAGCGGAGGGCCCTCGCCCAGCCTTAGGTTTACCGCGACCGGTTCGATGCCTTCTCCGGTCTTGGTCAGCGCCAAGGTCGTATGATGCCCGTCGGCACGGGTTTCGCGCTGGACCGACGCCACCGAGAAGTCGGTGGTGGGATTGGTCGTCAACCACTGGGAATAGAACCAGTCGAGGTCTCGGCCGGTCTCCTCTTGGGCCACCTCACGAAACGGGCGGGGGGCGCCGCCCACCACGCGTTCGGTGTACCGTTCCAGCACGGTATTCACCGCCTCGGTCCCGATCAGCGCCGACAGCTTGAAGAAGACGCTGGACCCGTCGGGTCGCCGATTGTTGAACACCGCGAAATCCTCTCGGGGCAAAATCGGGGTCGTTTCTTTGAAGTACACCTGACGGAGGGGGAGGCGGTTGGAGTACAGGATCTGGTCAACGATCGGAATGAACGCGACAGGCTTGAGCAGCCCCAGCAGGTTCGGCGGCCGCCGGAAGCGCTCCCGCAGGTAGGCCTGAGTGGTGGCATCGGCCAGGCCCTCGAGCACCCACGCTTCTTCGTCGGGAAGTCGGGCGCGCCAGAGCGCGAAATAGAGCCCCTTGGCCACTTCGGCCTCGTGGTACTTCTTCAGAGGGGCGAACACTTTGTAGGTGCGCGTCGCCAAGAAGATCACACCGGGGTCCGGTGACACCACTTCTTGATGAAGGTAGACCTCCGCCACGCGGATCTCATTGAGCGCGAGGTTGCCGAATTGCTCGCGAAAGAAGGTCAGGCCTCGACGGAGCGCCGCGAGTACGGGCGGGGTGTAGGCCCGATCGTGGGGAAGAAACGCGTAACGGATGCGGGTCGAGTCGTGTTGCTCCACCCGTTCCTGGTAGTAGGGGCTGAGGGCCAACGCCACGTTCACCGCGCGCGGCAGGTGGAGCCGCCAGCGGCGGTGCGGCGCGCCCGCATCGTCGTCGGCCATGTCCGCGCCCACCACCATGACGTCGCGCGGAGCCAGGATCTGCACGGAGTACTCCGCGGGGTCCGGCAATGTGTCGAGCGCCCAGT
This sequence comes from Nitrospirota bacterium, assembly GCA_040757335.1. NCBI lineage: Bacteria > Pseudomonadati > Nitrospirota > Nitrospirota bacterium. The sequence continues at coordinate 22,527 of JBFLXB010000032.1, forward strand.
TCCCTTCGCGGAACGCGGGCACGTACGGGTACCAGCCGCCTTTCAGCGCGGTCACATTGTGGAAGTAGCCGAACACCCCGTATTTCTCAGGGATGAAGGTAATGAACGTGAGCTGGAGCTCGATGGAGCCGTTCGGCGGCACGGGGTGCGGGAGGATCGCGTGCGCCACAGTCTGGGGCGGATGGGCCGGCGGCGCGCCGATTTCGAACGCCACGGCGTCGCCGGTGTCGGCCTGGATGGCGGTCACGGCCATTGAGCCGGGATTAAACGCCCGCGGATAGATCCGTTCGAGAGCGTCTTTGTCCAGATCGCGGTTCGGTTCGCGGTAGATGTTGGGGTACAGCAAGAACGGGACGTCGCGCAGCGGGTTCTCGGACCGGTTCGTGATCAGGACCCGTGCGGTGCCGGAGAGGACATGGTCGGTGGGAGAAAAGCGCGCGCTGATGTCGTACCGGACCTGCAGCGACGCGGCGGGGAGGGGGCTGGCGACCCCGAGCAGCAGGACGGTCGCCACGGCGGCCGGCCCCCACGCGATCCAAACCATGCCGGGAGTATAGCAGGAGCCCAGCGAGCGGTCGATCCCCTAGGGGAATCGGGTGCGAAACTATGCAATGGGCGACGCTGCGCCTTGCGCGGCGTCAAAGCCTTCTGTTAGAGTGGTCGCCGAGATTCGCGATGACATCGTACGGAGCCGGAGTTTCCCTTCAAAGCGACGCGGCCGCAGCGGCCAAAGAAGCCTGCGCCCAGACGTCGCCTGATCCGGATGTTCCGGTGGATCTCGCCCTGGTGTTCGTCTCGCCGCACCACGCCGAGCGCTTCGGCGATGCGGCGTCGGTGGTTGCGGAGCACCTGAGGCCGCGAGTCCTGCTGGGGTGTACCGGAGAGGGCATCATCGGCGATGATCGGGAAATCGAGCGTCAGCCTGCGCTCGTGGTGTGGGCCGCGCGGCTTCCCGGCGTGACCCTGTCACCCTTTCATGCCACCTTCCATCAAACCGACGAGGGGATCGGGGTGTCCGGCTGGCCGGCCGACATGCCCAACGATCCGTCCACCGTGGTCGTGCTGTTGGCCGATCCGTTTTCGACCCCCGGCACCGAGTTCCTCGCCTTTCTCGACCAGCAATGCCCGGGCGCCCGAGCTGTTGGCGGGATGAGCAGCGGCGGCGGTGCGCCGGGCGAGAATCGATTGCTTCTGGGAGAGGCCGTGGTCTCCGAGGGAGTCGTGGGTGTGGCGCTCACCGGTGACGTGCCGATCGTGACCGTGGTGTCCCAGGGGTGTCGACCGGTGGGCGGGCGATTTCTGATCACCCGCTCAGAGGGCAACATTATCTATGAACTCGGGGGGCGGCCGGCGTTTGTCTGCCTGCAGGAGATGTACGCGTCGCTTCCGCCGGCCGAGCAGGAGATGGCTCGGCGGGGCTTACACATCGGCGTGACCATCAATGAAGCCAAATCGCAGTTCGACCGGGGAGACTTTCTGGTCCGCGGTTTGGTGGGCGCTGACCAACAGGAAGGCAGCTTGGCGATCGGGGACCTGGTCCACGAGGGCCAGACCGTGCAGTTTCACATCCGGGATCGCGAGACCGCGAGCGAAGACCTCAGCGCGCTGCTCGAAACGCAAGCGCACGCCCCGCAGCGGCTGATGCCCGAGGCTGCTCTGCTCTTCAGCTGCAACGGGCGGGGCCGCCGGTTGTTCGGACGGCCACACCACGACATCACCATGGTGCGCTCCCACCTCGGGGACGTCTCGATCGCGGGGTTCTTTGCCCAAGGCGAGGTGGGGCCAGTGGGCGGAAACAATTTCCTGCACGGATTTACCGCCAGCGTCGCGATCTTCGGTCGCCCGGTGGGCGGCTGACCTGACCCGCACGCCAGGCTCCCTCCTCCTCTCTACCACCGATACACGGTCGCGTATTTGTCTTCCAGGTAGTTCAGGAAATGATCGGGGTTGAGAGGTTCGCCGGTCACTCGCACCAAGAACTCTTCAGAAGAGTACATTCGGCCCCACCGGTGGAGGCGGTCGCGCAGCCACTCGCGGAGCGGATCGAGCCGCCCCTGTTCGATCAGGGTGGGCAGGTCCGCGATGTCCCGCAGGGCCTGTTGCCACAACTGGGCGGCGTAGAGATTGCCCAACGTGTAGGTGGGAAAGTACCCGAACGCACCGTGTGCCCAGTGGATGTCCTGGAGCACGCCTTCGCCGTCGTGGGTGGGGCTGACCCCCAGCGTGGCTTGCATGGCCGCGTTCCACGCCTCGGGGAGGTTGCGAGGCAGCAGGGTCCCGGCGATCAACGCCAGCTCCAACTCGAAACGCACGATGATGTGAAAGTTGTACGTCAATTCGTCCGCTTCGGTCCGGATCAACGACGGCCGGACCACGTTGATCGCGGCGTGGAACGCGTCCAGCGACACGGCCGACAGGGCGTCGGGAAACGTTTCCTTCAACAGTGGGAAGAAGTACCGCCAGAATTCCGGTGATCGCCCCACGCAGTTTTCCCACAGGCGCGACTGGCTTTCGTGAACCCCGAGCGACACCGCCTCTCCGAGCGGCGTGCCCCAGTACGTCGGGTCGAGCCCCTGGTCGTACAACCCGTGTCCGCCCTCGTGAAGACAACTGAAGAGACACGTGGCGAGATCGTCGGCCGCGACGCGGGTGGTGACGCGCACGTCGGTGGGATGAAAGCCGGTGGTGAAGGGGTGGGCCGATTGATCCAACCGGCCGCGGGTGAAGTCGTATCCCATCGCGTCGAGGACCACACGTCCGAACCGGATCTGGCGGGCCAGATCGTACGGCCCGGGCGGGAGCGGGGCGATGCGTACCGAGGCGCCTTCTACGCGACGGAGCAACGGTAAGAGCCGGGCCTTGAGGTCGGTGAACAGGGCGGCCACGCGCGCGGTTGTCATGCCCGGTTCGAACGCATCCAACAACGCGTCGTAAGGCGTGTCGGGATACCCGAGGAGCGCGGCTTCCTCGCGTTTGAGCGTGACGATCTGCTCCAGCAACGGGAGAAATCGGCTGAACCGCCGCGTCTCCCGCGCCTCCTGCCACGCGTCTTGCGCGAGCGCACAGGTCTTCTCGAGCAACGACACGAACGCGGTGGGGAGGCGCTTGGCCCGTCGATAATCGCGGAAGACCTCGCGCAACAGGGCCCGGGCCGCGGGCTCCGGCTCCGGGTCGAAGATCGCCCCGGTGTCCAGGTCCATCCAACGCGCGAGCAGGTCCTCGGTCGTCGATGAGACGAAGCGCTCGTGCGCCGCGCCCTGCAGCGCGGCCAGCGTGTCGGCTCGCGTCGCGGCGCCGCCGCGCGGCATATACGTTTCCTGGTCCCACGACAGCACCGCGGCGGCGCTGTGCACATGCGCGATTTCGATCAGATGCGCGGTGAGCGGTCGGAGGTCGGCCAGGGTCAGCACGAAGGTTTCGGCGTCAGCGGGTGAGCAGGGGGCGGAGAATCGGCCAGATGTGGTCCACGATGACCTGATACCCCTCGGCATTGGGGTGAATGCCGTCGCTCTGGTTGAGCGCGGAATTCGCGGCGACACCCTCGAGAAAAAACGGGATCAGCGACAGGCCGTAGCGGCGGGCGAGGTCGGGAAAGATCATCGCGAACGCGCCCGCGTAGTCGTCGCCGTAATTCGGAGGCATCCGCATGCCGGCCAGGACCACCGTCACTCCGGCCGCCTGAAGCCGTTCGATGATCTGGGCGAGATTCTCGCGGGTCCGCTCGAGCGAGAGGCCCCGCAGCCCGTCGTTGGCACCCAACGCCAGAATCACGATGCGGGGCTGCGCTTTCAGGACCCAATCGACGCGCCGGAGTCCGCCGGCCGTGGTGTCGCCGCTGACTCCGGCGTTGACCACCCGGTAGTCGAATCCCTGCTCGCGAAGGCGGCGCTCCAACCGGGCCGGGTACGCGTCGCTGACCGGCACCCCCAATCCTGCGGTCAGGCTGTCGCCGAACGCCACGAGCGTGGGGGGCGCGCCCACCCGTTCATCGGCCCGGGCTGTTCCCGCCGTGGCGTACAGCAGCGCCCCCAAGACCGCGGCGGCGCCCAACGCCGCGCGGTGGGCCGGAGAGTGATCGCGCAACCCGCGCATCGGCCCAGTGTATAATGGCCGGCGATGGGCTGCAACCCGCTTCGTTCCTCCGGATGATCACCCTCCGGGACGTGACGGTCCGTCTCCGTGCCGCCGGACGATCCGTGACCGTGTTGGACGAGGTCTCGATCGAGATTCCCGCCAACCAGGCTCTTGCCATCGTGGGGCCTTCGGGGAGCGGGAAGAGCACGCTCTTGGCCGTGATCGCGGGATTGGAGCGGCCGACGTCGGGGTTGGTCTCGGTCCGCGGCGTGGATCTCACGGCGCTCGACGAAACCGCGCTGGCGCACTTTCGGCTGAGTCAGGTCGGATTCGTTTTTCAGTCGTTCCACCTCATCCCCACCTTGACCGCGCAGGAGAACGTGGCCGTGCCCTTGGAACTGGCGGGTGATCCCGCCGCCCCGGACCGAGCCAGGGCGTTGCTCGACGCGGTCGGGTTGGCGGAGCGGGCGGATCACTACCCGGCCCAGCTGTCCGGCGGTGAGCAACAGCGCGTGGCGTTGGCCCGAGCGTGCGCGCGGCGTCCGCCGATCCTGCTGGCCGACGAGCCCACTGGAAATCTCGATGCCGAGAGCGGATCGCAGGTCATGGCGCTGCTTCGCGCGCTGCACCAGGAGCAAGGGGGGACGCTCGTCCTGGTCACCCACGATGCCGACCTGGCCGCGATCGCGGATCGGACCGTCACGCTCCGCAGCGGCCGGGTGACCGCGGACTCCGCCGGCCCGGACCGCGTATCGACCTGACCGTGGTCCCGCGCACGTTTGCGATCACCATGGCCCGCCGCAACCTGCGCGCGGGGTCTCGCCAGCACGCCCCGATCGTGGCGGCGATCGCGCTGGGCGTGGGCGCGGTGGTGGCGGTCGCGACGGCCACCGACCACGCCCGCCGCGCGATTGCGCGGGACGCCAAAAGCCTGCTGGCCGCCGACGTGGAAGTTCGTTCCACCCGCCTTCCGTCGGCAACCACTCAAGCCGCGGTCGACCGGCTGACCAGCGGGGGCGCCCGAGTCACCCGCGTCGCCGAGTTGATCGCGATGGCAGCCGCCTCGGGCCGGAGCGTGCTGGTAGAGTTGCGGGCGGTCGAAGACGCCTATCCCTTTTACGGCGAGGTGGAGACAGATCCCCCCCGTCCGCTGAGAGACTCGCTGGCCGGAGGGCCGGTGTTCGGCGCCGTGGTCCAGGAGGCCCTGCTGATCCGTCTCGGGTTGTCGCTGGGCGATCGGTTTCAGCTGGGCGACGCGGAGTTCGCGGTGGCCGCCACGTTGCGGGCCGCTCCGGACCACGCGGTCGGCGCGTTCAGCCTGGGGCCGCGGGTCCTCATCACCCGAGACGCCTTGGACCACACCGCGCTCGTGCGGCCGGGGAGCCGGGTGCGGTATCGCACCTTGGTGGCGCTCCAGCCCGAGGGTCCGTCCGCCGAGTCGGTGCGGGACGCCCTGCGCACCGAACTGGCCGGTGAGCCGGTGCAGGTCAGCGCGTTCACCGACGGCCAACCCCAACTGCGTCGCACGCTGGAGCGACTCAGCGTGTATTTGGGCCTGGTGGGCGTGACCGCCCTGCTGCTCGGCGGCATCGGCGTTGCGGGAAGCGCGCGTGCCCTGATCGTCGAGCGCTGGCGCACGCTCGCGCTGTTGAAGTGCGTGGGGGCCGACTCACGCACCATCGTGTGGACCACGCTGAGTGAATTGGCCGTGCTCGGCTTGGCCGGCGGACTGCTCGGCGCGGCGTTGGGCGCGATCGGCCAGCACGTGTTGACGGCCGCTGCGGGCTCCTTCTCCGCGGTGTCCTTGAAGGCTTCGGTACAGCCCTGGCCGTACGTGCAGGGGGTTGCGGTGGGCTCGCTGGCCGGCGTGGCGTTTTCGCTGTGGCCGTTGGCGGCCGCGGCCGGCGCTCCCGCCGCCGCGGTGCTCAGACACGAGGCCGCCCCGCTTCGCGTAAGACCGCGCGCGGCGTGGGGGATGGCTGCGGCGGGAGCCACGGGTGCGGCGGGACTGGCCTGGTGGCAGTCGGACTCTCCGGCCGCGGCCGCGCTCTACGTTGGCGGGTTGGCGGTGGCCGCGGCCGCGTTGACCGCGTCGGGGTGGGTGGTCGCGCGAGCGGCTCGGGCCGCGCCCGCGCCCCGGTCGTTTGCGTGGCGACGCGGATTACGGGCGCTCGCGCGTCCAGGGGCGCACACGGCTGCGGCCGTGTTGTCCATCGGACTGGGCGTGACCGCGGTACTGACCGTGGGGCTGGTGGAGCGGGGGGTTCGTGCGGAGCTGACGGAACAGATTCCGCGAGACGCGCCGAGCCTCTTCTTCATCGACATCCAGCCCGATCAGCGCGACGCCTTCGTTGCGCTCGCTGCGGAGCGCGCGGTGCCGCTCGACCTGGCGCCGGTGGCGCGATCGCGCCTGCTCGCGCTCGATGGCCGGCCGGTCGGCTCCGAAGGGCCGCCGGGCACGGATCCCGAACATCGGTGGTATTTCACCCGCGAATACGTGGTCACCGCCGGATCCGACCTCCCGCGCGGGAACGAGATAGTGGAGGGCCATTGGTGGGATGCGACCCCGGCAGCATCCGGCCCCGGCGCGATGGTGTCGGTGGAACAAGAGGCGGCTCAACGGTTGGGCATTGGGATCGGATCGACGATGGTATTCGACATCGCCGGGGTACCGCTCGAAGCGCGGGTGGCCAGCCTGCGCTCGGTCGATTGGGACACCCGGGCCTTGAACTTCTACGTGATATTCTCGCCCGCTGCGCTCGACGGGGCTCCCATCACGTATCTTGGCGCTGCGCAGGCTTCCCGGTCCGAGGAGATCGCATTGCAACAGGCGGTCGTCAACGCGTTCCCGAACGTGACCGCGATTCCGGTCAGCGACGTGCTGGCGTCGGCCGAGCGCGTGGTCCGTCGCGCGGCGTCCGCGGCGCGCGGCGTGGCGCTCTTGGTCGCGGTGGTGGGGTTCGTGGTGCTCGGCGGCGCGCTGGCCGCATCACGGGAGGCGCGCTTGCGGGAAGCCATGCTCCTGAAGACGGTCGGCGCGAGCCGCGGCGCGGTCGCGCGCGCGCTGGCGGTCGAGTTCGGTCTGTTGGGCGGAGCCGCCGGTCTGATCGGCGGGGTGCTGGCGTCCATGTTGGCGTGGGCGATCACCCGGTGGCTGCTCGACCTCCCGTGGAGCTGGGCTCCCGGCCTTGTGCTCGCCACCGCAACGCTGACCGCGGTCGGAACGATCGGCGTGGGGCTCGCGAGCACGTACCGCCTCCTGGGTCGGCGGCCGTTCCCCGTGTTACGCGGCGAGTAACGGGCCGGCCTGTCGGGGGAGTTGCGAGATCAGAGGCGTTTCCCGCCGGAGGCCGTGCTCAACACCGCGACCAGCGGCAGGTGGTCCGAGCCTTGGGCGGACCAGGGCGTGACCGCCACGTGGGAGGCAATGGGCGTGAGGCGGGAGCCCACGTAGATATAGTCGAACCGCACCCCCGGGAGCCGCGCGTGAAACGTCGCGGCGCGGCCGGTACCCACCGCCGCGAACCCGGCGGTAAAGCGGCTCCGAAGTTGGCCCGAGACGCGGCTCCGCGGCACGGTGTTGAAATCGCCCATCAGGAGGATGGGTTCGTGGACTTCTTCGGCCGCGATGATCTCCTCGGTCAGCCGCGTGACCTGGACCATGCGTTCCTGGGGCAACAGCCCCAAGTGCGTGACGTAACAGCGGAGCGTGCCTTTCGGGGTGGTGAGGTGAACCTCCAGACAGGCCCGTCCCGGCTGCGGCCACACCGTGAGGTTATGGTTCATCACAAAGGTCGCGGGCCAGCGGGTGAGCAGCGCGTTGCCGTAACGGCCTTGACGGCGAGTCCCGCCGACGATGGCGTGCATCTTGAGCTGAGCCGCGAGCCACTGGGCCTGGTTGACGTACCCGGTTCGCCGCAGCCCGAAGTCCACTTCCTGCAGCGCGACCACGTCCACGCGCTCGTGTTCGATCGCGGCGCCGATGGCGTGCAGGTCGTAGCCGTTCTGTCCGAAGCCGCTGTGGATGTTGTAGGTCATGGCGCGGAGGTGCATGATGAGTTACCCGGCGGCGAGGCGTGATCCGAAGGCGATGCGCATTGCGTCAGTCGGGGGGGTGATCCCCGCGGCCTGTTGTCTCGGCCTCATCCGCCAGTTGCGCCACGTGAGCCACGCGCACGGTGCCGGGGAGCCCGGCGCGCAGCCGAATCATGCAACCCGGGCAGCTCGTGGCCACCAGTTCGGCGCCTGAGTCCTCGACCGCGCGCTGTTTGCGCGCAAAAATCCGATTCGAGAGGTCGGGGTCTTTCACCAGGAACGTTCCGGCACCTCCTGCGCAGCGGTCCGCATCGGCCATCTCAACGAAACGCATGCCGGGCAGCCGTTGCAACACCTCGCGCGGCGCCGTGCTCACACCCGCGGCCCGCAGGTGGCAGGAGGAGTGGTAGGTGACGGTGAGGCCCGAACCCGCGACGGGGCGAGGGGGAGAGGGGGCGAGTGAATCGTGGGCCAGGACTTCGGAGATGTGCTTCACTTTGCCGGCGAGGGCTTCGGCGCGACGCTGTTCGTCACCGGAGAACAAGGTCGGGTAGTCCTTGAGCATCAATGTGCACGAGGCGCAACCGGTCACGACCGTCTCGAAAGGAGCCAGGTGCTCCAAATTGAAGCGCGCGGCCTGCAACAATGGCTTGGTCTGGCCGTAGGTCTGAATCGGCGTCCCGGAGCAGCGTTGGGCCGGGAGAACCGGTCCCATGCCGCGGCGGCGCAATAACCGGATCACCGCGTCTCCCACGCCGTCGTCGAAGTAGTTGGCCGCGCAGCCGTGGAAATACGCGGTCGGGCCGGTGGCGCCTGCTTCGGCGGTCAGCGCCCGGTGGCGCTCACGGAGGGTGGTGCGGGCCAGGCGAGGGAGAAGCAGCTCGCGGGGGAGCCTGGCGGCCGGAGCGAGCCGGCGGAAAAACGGCCGCGTGAGGGTCTCGATGATCCGTCGCGGGAGCGGGCGGTCCCACAGCGGCTGCGTGGCGGCGAGAGCCTTGACCGCGGGCTCGAACAGCCGCGGCCTGAGCAACGCCCGCGCGACCAAGCCCGCGGCGGGGTTGGGTCGCTCCGCGCGTCGCGCGAGCGCGTGGCGCGACACGTCGATCCCTGCGGGGCACACCACGGCGCAGGACCGACAGTTCAAGCAGGCCTCCACCACCCGGCCGTCCCGTTCGTACGAATAGTCCGTTGCGGTCAACACGTGGTACCAGCCGCGCGCCCCGTTGGATTCTTCGCGGGCCACGTCGTAGGCCGGGCACACGGTGTTGCACTTGCCGCAGGTGGCGCAGGGTTTGGCGAGGCGCTCGACATCGACCCGCTCGGTGAACGGAACGGACGAGAGTTTGACGCCGGGGTTCAGCAGGTTTTCCGGGTCGAGCAGTTGCTTGGTCTCGACGAACAGCTCGTATAATTCCGGCCCGTACATGGCCGGGAGAAACTCCGCGCGCACCCGGCCGTCGCCGTGCTCGCCGCAGAGCGAGCCCCCGAACCGCTCGATCACCACGGCGTGAATCGTTCGCGAGAGGCGATCCATCCGCGCAAAGTCCGCGGGATCCCGTAGGTTCAGGAGGGGATTGATGTGCGCGTTGCCGTCGCCGATGTGCCCGTAGATCGCGACGGTCACGCCCTCGGCTTTGAATAGCGATTCCAAATAGGCGACCAGTTCCGCGAGCCGCTCGGCCGGCACGACCACGTCGTCCACGAAATTCACGGGGTGACGCAGCGCGTCGTAGCGGTACAAGGTCGGATAGATCGCCTTCCGGACGGCCCAGAGCGCGGCCTGTTGGTCCTGATCCACCGCGAGCGCGGGCGGAGCCGCCTGAGCGAGGCCGCGGCACGCGGCGTCGGCCTGCGTAAGGCGCTGAGCCGCCGGCGCTTCGTCGAATTCCACGATCAACACGGCCGCGGCGCGCTCCGGAATGCTGAATCGCGATCGTCCAATCAGGTCCAACGTGTGACCGTCGATCAGCTCCAGCGCGCTCGGTCCCAGCGGCCGCAGCGCGCTCACGGCGCGCGTCACCTCGGTCAGTTGGTCGAAGAAGAACAGTCCGGCGGCGGTTTCCTGCGGCAGGGGGACGAGCTTGAGCGTCGCCGCGGTGACGAGTCCGAGCGTGCCTTCGCTGCCCACGAACAGCCGGGGCAAGTCGAGCACCCCGCGCTCCAGACCCTCGGCCAACGCGAACAAGTTGTAGCCGCTCGAATTCTTGCTCACGGCCGGCCGCTTGGCCAAAATGTCGTCGCGGTGGCTGCGAACGAGCCGCTCCAGCTCACGGATCGCGGGAACCGACGCGAACAGGTGCTCGCACTCGGGAGAGCCCACGCGATAGGGTTTGGCCTCCAGTTTGGTGCCGTCCGCCAACCACACGTCCAGCCCCAGCACGTTGTCCTTGACCGCGCCGTATTTGAGCGAGCGCGGACCCGCGGCGTTGTTGCCCAGCATCCCGCCGAGCTTGCACATTTCTCCGCTGGACGGATCAGGGGCGAATTTCAGGCCGTGGCGTGCCAACGCGGCGTTCAAATCCGCGTAGACGATCCCCGGTTCAACCCGGGCCCAGCGGGCCTGCACGTCGATCGCCCGGATACTCCGTAGGCGCGAGCAGTCCGCCACGATCCCTTCGCCGACGGCGTTGCCGGTGAGGTTGGTGCCGCCGCTTCGAAACGTGAGCGGGATTCGGCGCTGCCGCGCGAAGGCCAGGATCTTCGCGGCGTCGGTTTCAGACTCGATGAGCACGACCGCGCGCGGCGGGATCCGGTAGATGCCCGCGTCGATGGCGTAGGCGGTGAGGGCGGGGTGGTCGCCCAGGACCTGGTTGGGTCCGACCAGGCGGGCAAGGTCGTCGATCAGCGCACGGGTTGGGACTGCAAGATCCGACACGCGCGAATTATAGCAAGTGGCCAGAGGTGGCTCAAACACGCGCGGTGCGACGAGGTCCCGTAGGCCGAGCCGTTGCGTCAGGTCCTCGCCCGGAGGCTGTTTCACCCGGAGGATCGTCGCCAGATGCCGCGGCTCCCGCCCCACTCCGCAAATCCCACGGCGGGTTCGGGAAGAGATTCGGTCGAGCCGATGACAAGCGCTCCTTGGGTGACCAGACGAGCCGTGATCGTCGCGAGGACGTTGCGCTGCATGGCCTCGTCGAAGTACGTGAAAGCGAGGTTTCGACAGAGGATCAGGTGGAACGGGCCCTCCGGGGTCACCGACCGGATGTCCTGGCGTAGGAAGACGACGGGCCGGCGGTATTCTTCCGGCAAGCAGTAGAGCCCGTTTGACCGGGTGAATGCCGCTGCGAGCCAATCTGGCGGCAACTCCTTGACGCTACTCGCGGGGTAACAGCCGATCCTGGCCCTGACGAGCAACTCGTCATCGATGTCGGTCGCCATGATTCGGAGATCGCAAGGCACGGGGTCCTTGAGCCCGAGCCTCCAGATGATGGAGAGGGTGTACGGCTCTTCTCCCGAGGCGCACCCGATGCTCCAGCACCGCAGCGCAGGTTCTCCCCGGCCGACCACGAGTTGAACCAAGGCGGGAAGCACGTCCTGCTGAAGGGCCGCAAAGGCCTGACGGTCCCGATAGAACCTTGAGATCGTGATCGTGCACAACGTGTCGAGCACGCGCCACTCCTCCGCATGGGCTTCGAGGTAGGCTCGATACGCGGCGTGGTCCGGCACCCCAAGCTCGCGGAAGCGGCGCTCAAGCCGTTTGCAGACCGTTCGGCGGACTTTGCGGAAACCCGGCCAGCGAAAGCGAAGCCGGGGCAAGGCCCATTGAAGGAACTGGACGCACTCGGGATCTGTCATCTCCGATCGGGTCCGTCGTGGAACGCGCTCCGCAGCCACGTCAAAAGTCTGGCCCCAGCCCGTCGCATCATAGCAAGGGCCACCGGGCCGCTCAAACCCTGGTGCCTGACGGCCCGCGCTCCTCACTCATAATCTCGTGAGGACTAGCCCGTTCGGGGGATATCCCGAACAGGGGCTGATTGGCGATACTGGGAGCGGTCGTTACAGGTGAAGCGATGCAGCGCGAATCATTGGCTTGGCTGGGCTTGGCTTGGCTGAACTGCGGAGACGGACAAGAGGAGGGCTGTCATATGTGGAGACACACAAGGTGGGCGGCGATGGGGCTGGCGATCATCGGATTCGGCATCGCGCCTGATGGCGTGTCGGTGGCCGAGGCCGGGGAACACTATCGGATCGTTTCGTATGAGGCGTTCGAATACGGTTTCCGCGGAGCGGACCGAGTGGAACCCGGTTTGGCGAATCTACAGGTGGTGAACACCGGCAAAGAGCAGCACCAGATGCAACTCGTCAAGCTGGAAACCGGACATTCGGCTGCGGACTTCGCTGCTGCGGCCAAGGCCAATCCGCGACGTCTGCCGAATTGGAGCCGGCTGGTGGGAGGTCCCAACGGCATCGTGGCCGGAGAGCGCACGAGCACGCTGCAGTTCCTCGCCCCCGGCGATTACGTGTTGGTGTGTTGGATGCCGGCTGCCGATGGAACGCCCCATTTCACCTTGGGCATGACCAAATCCATCACCGTGACCGCAGGTGAGGTGAAGCCCGAGCCGGAGATCGTGCCCGACATCACGATCACCCTCGCGGATTTCTCCTATAGACCGTCCAAGCCCATCACCGCCGGTCGTCATACCATCAAGGTCGTCAATCAGGGCCAACAAGTGCACGAAACCCTGGTGGTCCAACTTCCCGCCAAAGGGACCGCCAAGGCGTTCGGCGCGGCGCTGACTCCCGGCAAACCGATTTCCAGCTCGCCGCCCGGCAAGCCCATGGGCGGCGTGGTGGGGCTGGCGCCCGGCGATTCCGCGGTGTTTGAAATGGACTTCAAGCCCGGGCGCTACGGGTTGCTCTGTCTCTTTCCTGATCACGACACGGGCCAGCCGCACTTTGAAAAGGGCATGGCGATGGAGTTCGACGTCAAGTAGCCGGTCACTCCTTACGCGAAGCGCGCGAGCAGGAAGACACCGATCATTCCGAACCCCAGGGCGAGTTTGGCGGCTGCGCCCAACGCCAGTCCAATCGACGCCCCCAGCCCGGCTCGTCCTGCGGCCTTGAGGTCGCGTTGCGCCGACAGCTCTCCAGCCACGGCTCCCACGAACGGACCGAGCAGCAACCCGGGCAAGCCAAAGATCACTCCAACCAGTCCGCCGAGCACTGCACCCCAGATCGCGCGATTGGACGCTCCGACTCGCTTGGCGCCGAGCGCCGTGGCCGCAAAGTCCACCCCGTAGGTCAGCAGCGCCACCACGCCCAGCACGATCAGCGTCTGCGCTCCCACGTAGGCGAAGTCGTCCGCCCAGGCCCCGAGCAGGAGCCCGGCGAACAAGATGGGAGCACCGGGCAGAACCGGAAGGACAAGGCCCAGCAGGCCGATCGCGACCAACAGAGTGGCAAAGATCCACAAGAGGGTCGGGGTCACGTGCCGATGGCGCCCTTGCGCTCGATCACGATCTCTTTGATCACGGTATACGCGGAGAGGTGCAGCAGCCCTACCACCAGCTTGCCGATGTCTTCCGGCGGAATCATTTCCTCTTGAGGAACCGGCGCACCCTGGACCATGGGGGTGGCCACGTAGCCCGGGCAGATGGCGGTGGCCCTGATATTGTGTATGATGGCTTCTTCCAGCAGGCTCTCGGTCAAGCCCACCACCCCGAATTTCGACGCACTGTAGGCGGCCGCGCCACCGAAGCCGGTCTTTCCAGCTAGGGATGCTATGTTGACGACGTAGCCGGATCGTTGCCGTTTCATGATGGGCAGAACGGCCTTGGTGCAAAGAAAAGTCCCCTTCAAATTGATGGCCTGTATCCGGTCCCATTCGGCTTCCGTGGATTCGGCAATGGATTTCAACCGGCCGACACCCGCGTTGTTGACTAGAACGTCGATCCTGCCGAACGCGTTCTTGACGTGTTTGATGAGGGTTGCGACCTGATCGGCCGCGGACACATCCGCCGGAATTGCTAGGACCTTCCCATCGCTCGCCTCGAGAGTCTTTGCCGCTTGCCGGAGTTTCTTTTCATCGCGAGCGCAAATCCCCACACGCATGCCCTCAGCCACGAGTGATGAGGCGATGGCGAGCCCGATCCCGCTGCTCCCGCCCGTGATCACGGCAACCTGATCTCTAAGATGCGACATGGTTGACCTCACAGGCCGTGTATTTTCCCTCGAATCCAGTTGGTGAGCTGGGCGCTGCTCAGGGCGCCGGATTGGCGGGCGACTTCGCGGCCTCCCTTGAAAAGGATCAGGGTGGGGATGCTTTGGATGCCGAAGCGTGCGGCCAATTGCTGCTCCCGGTCGGTGTTGACCTTGGCGAAGCGGACCGTGGGTTCGAGCTGTTTGGCAGCGGCTTCGTACGCCGGAGCCATCATGTGGCACGGTCCGCACCACGGCGCCCAGAAATCGACCACCATCGGGATGTCGTTGCGCTCCACGTGTTGGGTGAATGCGCTCGCGGTCAGCTCGATTGGATGGCCGACAAAGAGTGCGTTGCCGCACTTGCCGCATTTGCCCGCGGCCAGCTTGTTCTGTCGCACGCGGTTGGTGGTCTGACAATTCGGGCAAACGATATGCAGAAGCTGATCCATGCGGCGATTATACCGTGGCCGGAGCGGTGACGTACGCGGTATGATCACGGCGGTCGCGGAGTGGGGCATGCCGCCCAGAATCATCGCGCATCTGGACATGGACGCGTTTTTCGCCGCGGTGGAGGAGCGCGAGCGTCCGGAGCTCAAGGGTTTGCCCATTGTCGTGGGGGCTGATCCGCTGGAGGGCAAGGGGCGCGGCGTGGTGTCTACCGCCAACTATGCGGCGCGTGTCTACGGGATCCATTCGGCCATGCCGATTACGCAGGCCTGGCGTCGGTCGGAGTGGGCGCGCCGCCAGGGCAAAGCCGCGGTGGTGTTCCTGCGGCCGAACTTCGCGCAGTACACCGAGACGTCGGGCCGTATCCGTGCCATCGTGGAACGGCACGCATCCACCATCGAACAGGCCGGCATCGACGAGATGTACGTGGATCTGAGCGCAACCGGCGGGTACGAGCAGGCTCGGGAGGTCGCGTTGGCCATCAAGCGCGACATCGCGGCGCAGGAACACCTGACCGCGTCCATCGGGCTGGGCCCCAACAAGCTGATCGCCAAGATCGCGTCGGACGCGCACAAGCCGGACGGGCTCACAATCGTTGCGGAGCAGGATGCCGAGGCCTTTCTCGCGCTGCTCTCGGTCAGGAAGATCCCCGGGATCGGGCCCAAGACCGAGGCCACGCTCCGGCAGCACGATATCGCGGTGGTGCAGGACCTCAGACGGTTCTCGGAAGCGGATTTGGTCGAGCGGTTCGGCAAGTGGGGGCGGGTGTTGTATGAACGCGTGCGCGGGCGGGATGACGACCCGGTTCAGGAGAGCGACGAGGTCAAGTCCATCGGCGAGCAGGAGACGTTCCTCCGCGACACGCTCGATTCCCAGACCCTGGTCGAGCACGTGAAAGGGATGGGCCGGGACGTGCTGAGCCGTCTGGAACGATCCGGCTATTCGACCTTTCGCACCGTGGTGGTCACGGTTCGTTTTGCGGACTTTGAAACCAAGGCCCGGTCGCACACGTTGCCGCAGCCCACGGCCTCATTGAAAGACTTGGAAGTGGAGGCCATGAAACTGTTCCTGCCGTTTTTGGATCGGCGCGAGAATCCGCGGCTCAAATTGATCCGCCTAATCGGGGTGCGGGTCGAAAAGCTGGGAAGACCGGCGACCGCCCAACCCTGACCCTCGATGTCGGCGCTTGCCTGAACCAGCACATAGGAAGTATGCTGCTGACACGAGGAGCTCGTCCGTGACGGATCCCCGACCTTGAAGAGAGCCCACGACTCGTTCTTCAACCTCTACACCCACAACTTCGTCCGGGTTGCGGTGGCCATCCCCGAGGTCCGCGTGGCGGACCCCGCATTCAACGCGGAGCAGACCATGGCGTTGATGCAGCGGGCCGCTGACCAGCACGCCATGCTCGCGGTGTTCCCGGAATTGGGGCTGTCCGCGTATTCGTGCGAAGACCTGTTTCAACAGCAGGCGCTGCTTGACGGGTGCCGCGCGGCACTGGCCGACATCGTGGCCGCGTCCCTGAAGCTCCCGGTGGTCATCGTCGTGGGGGTGCCGTTACACATCGATTCGCTGCTCTTCAACTGCGCGGCGGTAGTGCATCGCGGGCGCATCTTGGGCGTCGTGCCCAAGACCTATCTGCCCAACTACCGCGAGTTCTATGAAATGCGCCAGTTCGCGCCGGGGGATACGGCCGTCCGGGAGACCATCGCGCTGCTCGGTCAACGCGACATTCCGTTCGGCAACCGGTTGCTGTTCCAGGCCGACAACCATCCGCTGCTCGCCTTCCACGTCGAAATCTGCGAAGACCTGTGGGTGCCGATCCCGCCGTCGTCCTACGCCGCGCTGGCCGGAGCTTTGATTTTGATCAACCTCTCGGCGTCCAACAGCACCATCGGCAAGGCAGATTACCGACGGCAACTCGTGGCGAGCCAGTCCAGTCGCGGCCTGGCTGCATACCTCTACAGCGCGGCCGGATGCGGAGAGTCGACCACGGACCTGGCCTGGGACGGCCACGGCATGATTTACGAGAACGGCACCCCGCTGGCCGAGACCACTCGATTCGCCGAAGGGCCGCAGCTCATCACCGGCGACGTGGACCTGGACCGTCTCGCCCAGGACCGCATGCGCCAGACCAGCTTCGGGCAAGCGGTCCTTCGCCACCGCGAAGCGTTAGGGGCATTCCGCCCGATCCGGTTTGCAGCGGATTTGCCGCGCGAGGGACGCCTCCCGCTGGTGCGCCGGTACGAGCGCTTCCCGTACGTGCCGAGCGATCCGATGCAACGCGACGAGCGGTGTCGCGAGGTGTATGAAATCCAAGTGCAGGGGCTGGTGACCAGGCTGCGTGCCATCGGACCGGAGGTCAAGATCGTGATCGGCGTGTCGGGGGGGCTGGATTCGACTCAGGCCCTGCTGGTCTGCGCCCAGGCCATGGACCGGTTGAACCGCCCGCGAAGCCATATCCTGGCCTACACCATGCCGGGATTCGCGACCTCCAGTCGGACGTTGAACCAGGCGTGGCGGCTCATCAAGGCCGTGGGCTGCGCGGGCCAGGAGATCGACATCAAACCCAGTTGCCTCCGGATGTTCCAGGACATCGGCCATCCGTACGCCCAAGGCAAGCCCGTCTACGACGTCACCTTCGAGAACGTGCAGGCCGGGGAGCGGACCAGCCACCTGTTCCGTCTCGCGAACCAGTACGGCGGTCTGGTGGTGGGAACCAGCGACCTGAGCGAGCTGGCGCTCGGTTGGTGCACCTACGGGGTCGGCGACCACATGGCGCACTACGACGTGAATGCGAGCGTGCCCAAGACCTTGATCCAATACCTGATCCGCTGGGTCGCCAAGACCCACCAGCTTGGGACCGACGTCAGTTCGGTGTTGGAGGAGGTGCTGGCCACCGAGATCAGTCCGGAGTTGGTGCCCGGCGCGCGGTCCGAACCGCAGCCCACCCAGCGTTCGGAGGATGTGATCGGGCCGTACGCGCTGCAGGACTTTCATCTGTATTACACGTTGCGGTTCGGCTACCCGCCGCCCAAGGTGGCGTTTCTCGCCTGGTCCGCGTGGCATGCGCCGAAAGAAGGCGTGTGGCCGGACATTCCCGAGGGCGAGCAACGAGCCTACGGCATCGACGAGATCAAGCGCTGGCTGCGCGTGTTCGTCGAGCGATTCTTCGCGTCCAGCCAGTTCAAGCGGAGTTGTCTGCCCAACGCGCCGAAGGTGGGCTCCGGCGGGTCCCTCTCCCCGCGCAGCGATTACCGCGCGCCGAGCGACAGCGCCGCCACGGTCTGGCTGTCCCAGATCGAGAAGATTCCGGAGTCGGATTCGGAGTAGTCCGCGTGACTACCGGGCAGGCCGAGTCCTAACGCCCCTCTTCCAGATCCAAGAGATCCACCCAGGTCGTGACATCGGCACCCGTCACGCAGCAGAGCCCTTTTTCTGTTCCGGCGTCCGCACGGTCAGCACCGGGCAGGGCGCGGTGCGCACCACTCGCTCGGCCACGCTGCCCATGAAGGCGTGGCTGACGCCCCGTCGACCGTGCGTCCCCATGACGATGAGATCCGCGCCGGCCTTCTTGGCTTGAACCCCGATTTCCTCATACGCCGTGCCCTGCACGAGAACGCGTGACGCGGAGACGTGTTCTTTTTGGAGGTCCTGGACCATCTCGTCCAAGACCGGTTCGACCGCCGTCTTGATCAAGTTGTACACGTTCACTACCTGGAGCGACTCGGTCATGGTGTAGGTAAACGTCTCGATCACGTGGAGTAGCACGATCTTCGCCCCGAAAACTGCGGCGAGCGCCGTCGCGTGGTCGAGGGCGGTCTGCGCGCCGTCTGAGAAGTCGGTGGGAACCAGGATGGTCTTGACGTCGAACCGGGTGGTCTGTTCGGTCGGCATACGCGTCCTTTCTGAGGGAGGGAAGCCCGTGTCACGGTGCCGTTACATTGTACGGATCACCGACGCGGTTCCACAAGCTCGGTGCGGTTTTCGGCGCATCGCTCGCTGCTCCGGTGCGGCCGCTCCTCGACACGGACATTCGGATCAACGGCGCACGATCCAAAAGTGTCGCGGTTTGCCTGACAAAGTTGTTTCGAAGATGAGCGATCTCCCGCCACGGCGGAAGCTCTCCGCGCGCTCGCCGCGAATAGCGCGGTTTTCCGCGCCGCGGTGACGATGCGCGTTCCGGCATGCTATTCGCAATACCAGACGATCGAGGCGTCGAGAAGCTCAGAAACCGGATACATCGCGCGGACCCGTGTGGTGCGCGGCCATGGACGCTCGGGCATTGAGGCGCTGAAACGGATCTCGAAGCGCCGGAAGACGTAGCCATTCCCGCGAACGACGCTGGCCGTGTCCGCCCACCCCCACGGCCCAGCAGCGGGTCGGGCCCCCCCCCGGGGGGGGG
>JBFLXB010000033.1 GCA_040757335.1 Nitrospirota bacterium
CCACCAACTTCGGTACTGTCCTCATGTTGCGGCTCCTCCTGTGTGTGAGTTTCGGTGTCTTCGGCGACACCAGTTCACCACATCAGGAGCCGCTTCTCAAATCTCAACTAAGTCTGGCACACACTCGTTTGCGCCCCACGACAAAACAAGGTTCATTGATTCTGCTGTGTACGGCAGAGAGATGGCATTGGAGGGAATTTCACTCCATGAACCTTTGTACTTATTTTTTCCCTTTTTCTTGCCGGGCTCGAATTCGTAGTGAGTCATAATTTTTGAACGCCTAACGCCAGAACTAACCCGCCGGCCGCCGACCACACGAGCGGAGCGAGCCGCCACGCTGGCATCCGGTCGGCGTTGAGTGAATTGTTAGCGCGATCACAGCAGCCCTACAGGGTGGATTTTGTAGCTGTCGTGCTCAACGACAGGCTTTCCCTTAGAGCCACAAGGTACTTTGAAATTCGCCGACTCTGCCGGCTTGAGAGGGCCGCGAACATGTTCCTCGCATATATCGACAAGTTTCCCCTGCTTGTCGAACAAGTCGACTTGGATTTTCACGATCCGCACAGGACCTGAATTGTGGTTCTCAAGTGTTCCGAGGAAGAATACTTCCCCGTCTCTCTTTACCTCCTCGTGTCCTGTAACACTCACCTGATCAATTCGTGTAGGGTCGAAAGAAGGCGTCATCGAGTCAAAGATGAATTTCATAATGAGTCCCGCCGACACGCCAAAGCCAATGCCATAAAGGAGGCCAGCCCCAACCTTCTTCAGCCCTGCCTTAAGAAGTTGCCCCACAGTGCCTCCTCAGTGAAGTTGAGCGCTAACGTTCGCCATAACCGGCGTGCAAAAGCAGAGCGAAGCGGCGCTTTTGCACGTCCGTGTTGATGGCGTTGTTATGTGCGATGTTCAACGTATTTCCTGAGGCTGTTTAGCAGAGAATCCCAGACCGTTTCCATGATTGCGAGCATTTGCTCGGACCTTAGGTTGCTGTGCTCAAGGTCCAGTTGCGTTCCGTTTCGTTGTGGTGACAAACGATAGCTGATCGCTAAATGATTCTCCAAGGTTCTTTCCGTGCCGTGATTGTCGCTCCAATAGGAATATTTGAATTGTGTGGGACGTGACAAAGCCTCAATTACTCCATGATCTCTGAACGGCTTTCCGTCGATCTCGCCGTCCAACAACACCTCACCGCCCAGTTTCCATTCAGACGTAACCTTCTTGACAGGGAAGTAATTGACAATAGCGTCTGAAGAAGTAAGCGCATCGAATACTGCTTCAGGTTTTGCGTCGATATAAATGCTTTTGTTGACGGTGAAGCTATTCATTTAATGCGCCCTCGATGAGTGGTAGCACATAACGCTGCGCTTGAGCGGCGAGCGGAGGCGGCGCGAAGCGCCGACGTAGCGAGTCCGACTCGAAGCGCTTGTTGGGCATCATTTTGCTTTGCCCGCTACCTTTGCTTGCAAATCGCTCAGGTAACCATGAATGTTCTTGGTGTGACCCATAATGAACCGAGAGACAAAACGAAATATGGGGTTGTATACCTCACCGTCTTCGACAATAGTGAGAGTAACGCCCTCTGGGGTGGTTTCAAGATCGAACGTCCAAGTACCGCCAAAAGGCAGGTTTGGATCTGCAATTCGCCTCACGAGGCGTTTGTTGGGCACGGACTCTACCGTTTCGTAGGGAATGCCTTCATTGTGGGAATCGGTTTCTTTCCATACGGGATGTCCATTCATATCGGGTAGACGCTCGACCCCACTAAGGCCACTACGCCATGTTGAGTAAGCGCCAAAATTCGTGATGATCTCCCACAGTTGTTCGGCTCCGACGCGAAAACGGGACGACTCACTGGCACGATGCTTTTCTGGCAGTAACGCACCAACACCGACAACCACGCCGATAAGAACAACAAGCCCAATACCCAAACCAACTATCCATTTCATTTCCGTTCTCCCTCTGTTGCTTGGTTATATACCGGAAGCAAGCCACTACCCTTTGAATGATGCCCAACCATTGATTGACTTGCTAATTCGCCCTGATAGTGCGATATTGCAGGCGTTTTCGGGCAAATTCGCCCATAGCCGTTATCGCGGTTTCAGAGCACGCGGCTCCAACCTTATGCCTGACCTGACGGGAAGTCAACAACCCAAGCTCCTCGATGAAGTTCGGAAATTTCTCCGGCTTCACCACTATTCCATTCACACCGAACGATCCTACGTGGATTGGGTCCTACGGTTTGTCCGGTTTCACCGGATGCGCTCACGCCAGGACCTTGTTCCCGCGGAACCGAAGATCGAAGCGTTTCTGACAGACTTGGCGGTGCGGGGCAACGTCGCTCCCGCCACTCAAAATCAGGCGATGAATGCCCTGGTGTTTCTTTACAAGCGCGTCCTTAACCAGGCCCTAGACGGCCGCATCGATGCTGTTCGTGCCGACAAGAAGATCACGGTTCCCGTGGTCATGACACGCGACGAAGTCGGCGCCGTGCTGTCGCTCATGGACGGAACCGCCCAGTTGGTCGCCAAGCTCCTCTATGGGAGCGGCCTGCGGATCATGGAGGCGGTCCGGCTCCGGGTCAAGGATATCGACGTGCAGATGAAGCAAGTCACGGTCCGTTCCGGTAAGGGTGACAAGGATCGCGTGACCACCTTTTCCGCCACTCTGGGGCCCTTACTCCAGAACCATTTGGCCGGCGTCAAGACGATGCATCAGCGGGACCTGGCGCACGGGCACGGCGAGGCGTATCTCCCCCATGCGCTGGCGCGGAAATACCCGACCGCGGCCAGAGAGTGGGGCTGGCAGTATGTCTTCCCGGCCCGGAATCTCTCGGTTGACCCTCGTTCCGGCGTCACCCGTCGCCACCACGTGGATCCCAGCGTCGTCAACAAGGCCATCAAGACGGCGGTTCGCCGCGCCGGGTTAACCAAGCAGGTCAGCGCGCATACCTTTCGGCATTCCTTCGCCACCCACTTGCTTCAACGCGGAACCGACATCCGGACCATTCAGCACCTGCTGGGGCACACCGATGTCTCCACCACCATGATCTACACCCATATCCTGCAGCAAGGCGGTCAGGGCGTTCCGAGTCCGTTGGACGATCTTGGGGTGCAATCGTCCTAGAATAGTGACAAGAGTAGTTGATTCAGGATCCCCGCGGTGGCGCGGGGTGCTCGTAGACCACGGCCTGGTTTTTCCCACGGCGTTTGGCCTCGTACAAGGCTTGGTCCGCGTGGCGCAGTAAATCTTCGAGGGCTTGGGCGTCGTCGGGGAAGCTGGCCACGCCGAGGCTCAGGGTGAGGTAGGCGGTGTCGCCTTTGGGGGTGGCGATGGGGGTGCGGGCCACGGCGCGGCCGATACGAAGCGCCATAGTGCGGGCGTCTTTCTTGGAGGTCTGGGGCAGGATCACGGTGAACTCCTCGCCGCCGTAGCGCGCGGCCACGTCGATGGCGCGGATGGAACTGCGAATGGCTTTCGCGGTGGTGGCCAGGGCGTCGTCGCCCACCACGTGACCGTGGGTGTCGTTGAGTCGCTTGAAATCGTCGATGTCCATCATGATGAGCGAGAACGGCAGCTTGTGCCGCTTGAAGCGCTCGATCTCCTCGGCCAACCGTTCCTGAAAGTAGCGCCGGTTCAGCAGGCCGGTGAGGGAATCCGTGATCGAGATGCGCTTGAGTTCCTCGGAGCGGTGGTAATACTCGGAGCGCTGCATCGCCACCGTGGTATAGGTGGCGATGGACGTAAGAAGGTCCAGGTCGTACGGCGTGAACGGATCGCCGCTCGCCTTGTCCGCCACGTTGAGCACGCCGATGGTCTCGCCGTTGGAGCGCAGCGGCAGGCTGATGAACGAGCGCGTGCGGTACCGCGGCCGCTTTTCCCGCAGCACGCGCACGTCGGTTTCCAAGTCCGCAACTAGCAGGGGTTTCCCCTCGGCGAACACCATCCCGGAGATGCCTTCGCCCGGGCGAACGCGCACGCTCTCCAGGATCTTGGGGTTGAGGCCCTTGATGGCCTGCACCACCAGCTCCTTGCGGTCTTCGTCCAACAACATGACCGAGCCCTGCTCGGCCTCCACGTATTCGGTCGAGCGTTCCAAGATAACTTGGAACAGGTCACTGACCGCAAGCGTGGAGACTGATTTGCGCATGAGCTCGGTGAGCGAGACCAGCCCCTGTTGGCGGTCCTTGACCTGCGAGCGCAGCCGCTCGTTTTCCAGAATCACCGCGAACAATTCGCAGAACGCGCTCAGGACCTTCACGTCGTCGCCTGCGAGCCGGGTGTCGATCACGGCCAGCGCCATGTGGCCGTCTTTGGCCAACGGGAAGAGATGGACCGACGTGACATCGGCCGGGAGCCCGGCCTGGAGCAGTTCGAAGTGCACGTCGCACCACACGTGGGCGCGCGTCTCGCGAAACCGGGCCAGGAGGCCCTTGTGCACCGGGGGAGCGTAGCGCCGCAGCGCGTCGCGCTTGACGCCGAAGCCGTCGATCACCTCGTACCGCTGGCCGCTCGCGTCCACCGCCAGAATCAGGGCGGTGTTGGCGTTGAACAACACGCCGACCGTGCTGAGCACCAGCCGAAAGAGCGAGGCCGGATCGAGCTGGTTACGCAGCTCCGCGCCGATGGAAAAGAGCGTCATGAGCCGCGCGGCCGTGGCTTCTTCGCGTTCCCGCGAGGTGAGGCTGCGGATCAGGGAGCGCGCGATCGTGTCCACCAGCGCGGCCGCGGATTCCAGAAACGGCGGCTCTTTGAACTGGATCTCTTTGACCAAGGTCAATAGGGTGGCCGCGTCCATCCCATAGCGTTGGGCGGTTTCGCGGAACTGAAAGAAGTCTTCGTAAGTCGAGAACGCTTTCCCGCCCAGCAACACCATCTGCACGCCCTGCTCATCGGTCACCGGCACGGTAAAGGCGTGCAGGCTCGCGTGGCAGGTAAAGCTGGCGCCGCGTCCCGTGGCCAATGCCTGGGCGACCTGGCGGCCGCAATGCGCGTCGCACTGGGCCCGCTGGCCGTACTTCTCTTGTAGCAACCGGCAGATGGGATTGTCTTGGCTGGGTTCGCAGACCGTGCGGCTGAGGTCCACCGCGCGAGTCGGGGCGTAGCTGAGCAGGGCCAAGCCCATGGCCTTGGCCAGACCCTCTTGAAGGGGCTTCCACTGGCCGGACGTCAGCGATTCACTACTCATACCGTGTTTCGAGACCCCCAACGAGACGGGAACGCGTGGCGGGACTGCACGTTCTCAATGGTCCATCTATACGCCCCGATTGCTCGCGAAGTCAAGCTCAGCCTTGATTTGCGGGCAACGAAGGCCGTCTGGATCACCCGTGGTACAATGCCGCATGCTGGACCGACCGCCCATCAACGGAAATCCTTTCAAACTCGTTTCAGATTTTTCACCCAAAGGCGACCAGACCGCGGCGATCAACGCCCTGGCCGAGCGATTCCAGGACGGGTCGCGCCACGAGGTCCTCCTGGGCGTCACGGGGTCGGGCAAGACCTTTACCATGGCCAACGTGATCGCCCGGCTCAACCGGCCGACCCTGGTGCTCGTGCACAACAAGACCCTGGCCGCCCAGCTCTACCATGAATTCAAAACGTTCTTCCCCGAGAACGCGGTGGGGTACTTTGTCAGCTACTACGATTATTACCAGCCCGAGGCGTACCTGCCGCAGACCGACACGTACATCGAGAAAGACACCAAGATCAACGACGCCATCGACCGGATGCGGCACGCGGCCACCAGCTCGTTGTTCGAGCGCAACGACGTGGTGATCGTGGCGTCGGTGTCGTGTATCTACGGATTGGGCTCGCCCGAAGCCTACCACGGGATGTTGATCCCGCTCGAGACCGGCATGCGGATCAGCCGGGAGGAGCTCCTGAGCCGGCTGGTGGAGATCCAGTACGAGCGCAACGACGTGGACTTTCACCGCGGGACCTTCCGCGTGCGCGGCGACGTGATCGACGTGTTCCCGGCCGCGGCCGAGGCGCACTCGATCCGCATCGAGCTGTGGGGCGATCAGATCGAAGCCCTGTCCGAGCTCGACCCCCTGACCGGCCGGGTCTTGCGCCAGGTGACCAAGGCGCCGATCTACCCCGGCAGCCACTACGTGATCCCGCCGGACCGGTTGGACCGCGCCCTGGCCGGGATCGAAACCGAGCTGGCTGAGCGCATCGCGTACTTCAAGCAACGCAATCAACTGATCGAAGCCCAGCGCATCGAGCAGCGCACGCACTTTGACCTGGAAATGATCCGCGAAATCGGATTCTGCCAGGGGATCGAGAACTACTCGCGCCACCTCTCGGGCCGCGCCCCCGGCGAGCCGCCGCCCACCCTGATCGACTACTTCCCCAAGGACTTTCTGCTGATCGTGGATGAAAGCCACGTGACGATTCCGCAGGTCGGCGGCATGTACGAGGGCGACCGCTCGCGCAAGAAGAACCTGGTGGAATACGGGTTTCGCCTGCCCTCGGCCTTCGACAACCGCCCGCTCATGTTCGCGGAGTTCGAGCGGCTCCTCAATCAGATCATGTACGTCTCGGCCACGCCCGGGACCTACGAGCTGGAGAAGACCCGCGGCAAGGTGGTGGAGCAGTTGATCCGGCCCACCGGGTTGCTCGATCCCCAGATCGAAGTCCGGCCGGCCACGGGCCAGGTGGACAATCTCTTGGGCGAGATCAAGCAGCGCGTCGAACGCCGCGAGCGCGTGCTGGTCACCACGCTGACCAAACGCATGGCCGAGGATTTGACCGACTACTATCGCGACGTGGGCATCCGCGTCCGATACCTGCACTCGGAGGTGGACACCCTCGAACGGATGGAGATCATCCGCGAGCTGCGCCTGGGCAAGTTCGACGTGCTGGTCGGGATCAACCTGTTGCGCGAAGGGTTGGACATCCCGGAAGTGTCATTGGTGGCCATCCTGGACGCGGACAAGGAGGGCTACCTGCGCTCGCGCACGTCCCTGGTCCAGACCGCTGGCCGCGCCGCGCGCCACGTCAACGGCCGCGTCATCATGTTCGCGGACGCGATGACCGGGTCGATGAAATGGGCGATCGACGAGACCACACGCCGCCGCACCACCCAGGAGGCCTACAACCGCGAGCACGACGTGACTCCCACCTCGATTCAGAAGGAGATCCCGCGCACCCTCTACGAAGTCAGCGAGGCTGACTACGTGACGGTCCCGATCGCCGCGGAGCCCACGGCCCCGTATGTCCCTCCCGATGAGCTGCCCGCGCTGCTCAAGACCCTGGAACGCCAGATGAAAGACGCAGCGAAACGGTTGGATTTCGAAACCGCCGCGCAACTACGCGACCGGATTGAAGCGCTGAAAGAATCCGCGCTGGCGACGTAGGACGAAAGGCAAATCCCCCCTTGCCCCCCTTTGTCAAAGGGGGGGAGGAGCGCACTCAGGACTCGAGGCGTTTCCCTTCTTTACTAAGGTGGGTCGCAAGGCCTCCGTTTTAGCGCGAAAGCTCCTCCCCTTGTACCCCCCTTTGGCAAAGGGGGGATGGGGGGATTTGTTTTAGCCTTTTCTACGGTTTGATCTTCGCCGGGTCTTGTTCGACCATCAGGTGCGCGTAGGGCGTACCGTCGAACATGATGTACACGCCCGACGGGTTCGGCATGGTGGCCAGACCGCTGGTCTTGGAGTCGAACGGCCACATGACCATCCAGTGCGGCGGTTCTTTGACCAGTTTCGCTCCGGGTTCCTCTTCCATCAGTATCTTGCCATCCCTCTCCCAGTGGAATCCGCCGCGCGCCATGTAGGAAATGCCCGGTTCGGTGTTGGTGGGTTTGGGCGCCTTGTTGACCAGGCTGTCCACCCATTGGCCCACCGCGGCGTCCATGCACATGGGATCGGGCGTTTCCCGGTGATTGACGGTGGGGATACAGGTGAAGCCGTTGGTGCCCTTCTTGGCTTCGACCATTTTCCCGTCTGCACCAGGCACCATGACCGTGGCGTCCTTGGCAATGTGCGGCGGGGCGGCGCTGATCGCCAGCTTGACCAGCGCGTCTTGGGACATCCCCGCAATGCCGTCCTTGACCTTTTTGTGGCCTTCATCAGCGACAGCGGCCGTTGTCAGACCGAACACCAGCGTGACGATCCCCACCGACCGAACGACGTGCATCATAACGTGGTTCATGGCACCCCTCCCTCGTGGATAGGTTTCTGACGACCTGAAGTGGGCGTCAACGTAACATGGTCATGAACGGATATTCAAGCGCAGGGCGAGTTGACATCACCGAGCGTGCTCCCTTAAGACGTGTGCACGCACCATGAGCAGCGGCTTTATCGATATTCGAGGCGCCAAGCAACACAACCTCAAGAACCTCGACCTCCGGCTCCCGTTGGGTGAATTGATCGTGGTCACCGGGGTGAGCGGGTCGGGCAAGTCCTCGCTCGCGTTCGACACGGTCTACGCCGAGGGGCAGCGCCGCTACGTCGAGACGTTCTCGCCCTACGCGCGGCAGTTCCTCGATCGCATGGACAAACCCCGCGCCGACCGCATCGACGGCATCCCGCCGGCCATTGCGATCGACCAGACCAACCCGGTGCGGACCTCGCGTTCCACGGTCGGGACTATGACCGAGCTCAACGACCACCTGAAGCTGCTCTTTGCGCGCGCGGCGCGGCTCTTTTGCCGAGGCTGCGGCCGGGCCGTTGCGCGAGATACTCCGGACAGCATCTTCGAGTCGTTGAGCGCCAAGGCCCCGCGGGATGCCGACGCCGTGATCACGTTTCCGGTGCGCGTGCCCGACAACTTCACCCCCACCGAGGTCAGAGACCTGCTGGCTGCGCAGGGCTACACGCGTATCCACCGCGAAGAAGGCCGGTCTTTGGAGGTCATGGCGGACCGGGTGCGGATCGCCCGGGGTCAGCGCGGCCGCATCGTCGAAGCGATCGAGGCTGCGCTCAGCCACGGCCACGGACGGGTGAACGTCTACCCCTTGGATCCTCAGGGCCACGCCGGCGCGGCTTGGCGGTTCTCGTCGTCCTTACATTGCCCGGACTGCGACATGGAGTACCGCGATCCCATACCCAACGCGTTTTCGTTCAACTCTCCGATCGGCGCGTGCGAGACCTGTCGCGGATTCGGCCGGGTCATCGGCCTCGACATCGGCTTGGTGATTCCGGACGAGACCAAATCCCTGGCCGACGGCGCGGTCAAACCCTGGCAGAGCGAGAGTTATGCCGAGTGCCAGGACGATGTGATGCGGTTCGCCCGGCGTCGCGGGATTCCGACCGCGCTGCCGTGGCGCGAGCTGTCGCCGGACCAGCGGGCCTGGGTGCTGGAGGGCGAGGGCGCGTGGGAAGACGGCAAGTGGTACGGCGTGCGGCGCTTCTTCGCGTGGCTGGAGACCAAGAGCTACAAGATGCACATCCGCGTGCTGCTCTCCAAGTACCGCGCGTACACGCTGTGCCCGGCCTGCCGCGGGGCGCGGCTCAAGCCCGACTCATTGCTCTGGCGGCTGGGAACGAGCGAAGACAATCAGGCCCCCATTAGGAAATCCCCCCTTGCCCCCCTTTGTCAAAGGGGGGATGCGGGGGATTTGGGCCTCGCGGTTTCAGATGAGCGATTCAGCGACCTGCCGGGCCTCACGATCCACGACGTCATGTTGCTGCCCCTGGCCCGCTGCTCGGAATTTTTCAACGAGCTGCACCTCCCGCCGCCGTTGGACGAGGCCACGGATCTGCTGCTGACCGAAATCCGCTCGCGGCTGCGTTACCTGGTCGACGTGGGGCTCGGCTACCTCACGCTGGATCGCCAGTCGCGCACGCTGTCGGGCGGCGAGGTCCAGCGCATCAATCTCACCACCGCGCTGGGCACGTCGCTGGTCAACACATTGTTTGTGCTGGACGAGCCCAGCATCGGGCTGCACAGCCGCGACATGGGGCGCGTGATCGGCGTGCTCCACCGGCTTCGCGACGCGGGCAACTCGCTGCTCGTGGTCGAACACGACGCACAGGTGATGCTGGCGGCCGATCGGATCTTGGACTTGGGACCCGGGCCGGGCGAACGCGGCGGGCAGGTCGTGTATTTCGGTCGTCCTTCCGGATTGCTGAAGTCCCCCCGCTCGCTGACGGCGCAGTACCTCTCCGGACAGAAAACCGTGGCGGCTCCGGCCGGTTCGGAAAATCCCCCCTTGCCCCCCTTTGAAAAAGGGAGGATCGAAATAGTGGGTGCGCGGGAGAACAACCTCAAAGATCTGAACGTACGTATCCCACTCAACCGGTTCGTCTGCCTCACGGGCGTGAGCGGGTCGGGCAAGTCCACGCTGCTGCAAGACGTGCTCTACCGGGCGCTGCGAAAGCTCAAAGGTCTGCCCACCGAGCCGCCCGGGGCGCATCGCGCGATCCGCGGGCACGAGCAAATCACCGACACGGTGTTGGTGGATCAATCGCCTATCGGGAAGACCACGCGCTCGAACCCCGCCAGCTACGTGGGCGCGTTCGCCGCGATCCGCGATCTGTTCGCCGCAGAGCCCCTGGCTCGTGAGCGCGGGTACCGGCCGTCGACCTTCAGTTTCAACGCGGGCACGGGCCGGTGTCCCGTCTGCGGGGGGAACGGGTTCGAGCGCGTGGAGATGCAGTTTCTGAGCGACGTGTACCTGCGTTGCCCGGACTGCGACGGTCGGCGCTACCGATCCGAGGTGCTGGAGGTGACCGTATGGCCCACGGGCCGCGAGGGCGCGCCCAGGTCGATCGCGGACGTGCTCGACATGACCGTGTCCGAGGCGCTCGCGTTTTTCGCGGGATCG
This sequence comes from Nitrospirota bacterium, assembly GCA_040757335.1. NCBI lineage: Bacteria > Pseudomonadati > Nitrospirota > Nitrospirota bacterium. The sequence continues at coordinate 10,763 of JBFLXB010000033.1, forward strand.
GCCGAGGTGCAGCGAGCGCTGGAGCCCTTGGTCGCGGTAGGCCTCGACTATCTGCGGCTGGGCCAACCCACGCCCACGCTCTCGGGCGGGGAAGCGCAACGGCTCAAGTTGGCCGGCCATCTGGCCGAGCATCGTCAAGAACGATCAAGGACCCGGACCTTGTTCCTGTTCGACGAGCCCACCACCGGCCTGCACTTCGACGACATCGCCAAGCTGCTGGCCGCCCTGAGACGGCTGATCGCCGAAGGCCACTCCGTGGTCGTGATCGAGCACCACCTGGACGTGATTCGGGCCGCGGACTGGGTCATCGACCTGGGCCCAGAAGGCGGCGAGGCAGGCGGGCGGCTCGTGTGCGAAGGCGCGCCCGGTGACGTGGCGGCGTGTGAAACGAGCCACACCGGGGCCGCGCTGCGAGCCCCCGGACACATCGTTCGGGGGCGGCTCTCCGAGCGCCCCAATCCTCCGATCAAGGTATCCCGAGACGAGATCCGCATCCACCACGCCCGCGAACACAACCTCAAGAACGTGGACGTCCGCATCCCGCGCGACCGGTTCACGGTCATCACCGGCGTGAGCGGCAGCGGCAAAAGCACGGTGGCCTTCGACATCCTCTTTGCGGAAGGTCAGCGTCGCTACCTCGAATCGCTCAACGCCTACGCGCGCCAGTTCGTGCAGCCCGCGGGCCGGCCCGACGTGGACGCGATCTTCGGCATCCCGCCCACCGTGGCCATCGAGCAACGCACCAGTCGCGGCGGGCGCAAGAGCACGGTGGCCACGTTGACCGAGCTCTACCATTTCCTCCGGCTGCTGTTCGTCAAACTCGGCACCCCCCACTGCCCGGACTGCGACGCCGCGATCGAGCCGCAATCGGCCGAAGCCATTCTCGCCCGCCTCGTCAGGCAGCATCGCGGCGACGTGATCCATGTGCTCGCCCCCTTGGTGACCGGCCGCAAGGGGTACTACACGGATCTCGCGCAGTGGGCCAGAGCCAAGGGCTTTAAGCAGCTTCGGGTGGACGGCGCGTTGCTCCCCACTGATCCGTGGCCGCGCCTGGACCGGTTCAAGGAACACAACATTGAACTGCCCGTCGGCGAGGTGGCGGTCACCCCCAAGGCCGAGCGCCAGGTGCGCGAGGTGCTGGAGCGCGCGCTCGCGTTCGGCAAGGGCGTGGTGCGGGTCGCGCCGGGCGAGGCGCTGTTTTCGACCCGCCGCGCCTGTCCGCGTTGCGGCCGCAGTTTTGCCGAGCTCGACCCGCGGCTCTTTTCCTTCAATTCCAAACACGGCTGGTGCCCGGGCTGCTACGGCACGGGTCTGGAACTGCGCGGATTTGACGCGGACCAGAGCGGGGAGGAGGTGTGGTGGAACGCGTGGTGGGAGGGCGGCGAGACCCCGTGTCGCGCGTGCGACGGCCGCCGGCTGAACCCCGAGGCCCTGGCCGTGCGCTTTCGCGGCAAAAACATCGCGGAGATGACCGCGTGGTCGGTCGAGCAGATCGGACGGTTCGTGGGGCGCCTCAAGCTCTCGGGCCGCGAAGTCGCGATCGGCCGCGACATCCTGGCCGAACTGCGCGGCCGCCTCAGCTTTCTCAAGGAGGTCGGTCTAGGCTACCTGGCGCTCGACCGCTCGGCGCCCACGCTTTCGGGTGGCGAGGCCCAGCGCATCCGGTTGGCCTCGCAACTGGGCTCCAACTTGCGCGGCGTGTGCTACATCCTGGACGAACCCACGATCGGGTTGCACCCGCGTGACAACCGCCGCTTGCTCGCTACACTCCAGCGGCTCGAAGCCAAAGGCAACACGGTCGTGGTGGTGGAGCACGACGAGGACACGATCCGCAGTGCCGAACACGTGGTGGATCTGGGCCCTGGCGCCGGGGCGAACGGCGGACGGGTCGTGGCCCAAGGGTCGGTACGCACCGTGATGCGGGAGCCCGAATCCATCACGGGTCGATTCCTGAAAAGCCCGCTGCAGCACCCGGTGGTTGAGCGGCGATCGGTTGGCCGCGGTGGTGCCGCGATCGAAATCGTCGGCGCCAGACGCAACAACCTCAAGGGCCTGCGGGTCCGCGTCCCGCTGGGGCGATTGGTCTGTGTGACCGGGGTGAGCGGCAGCGGCAAGAGCACCCTGATACGGGATGTCTTGCACGACAACCTGCGGTATCGGCTCACGGCGGGCAATGCGCGGCGCCGGGCGAGCTTCGCGTGGGTGGGTTGCCAAGAGCTCAGAGGGTGGGAAGCGGTTGGTCGCGTCCTGGAGGTGGACCAGACGCCGATCGGCAAGACGCCGCGCTCCTGCCCGGCGACCTATGTCGGGTTTTGGGACGAAATCCGTCGGCTCTTCGCGGCCACGCCCGAGGCGCGGATGCGCGGGTGGGGGCCATCGCGTTTTTCCTTCAATGTCTCGGGCGGGCGGTGCGAGGCGTGCGAGGGCCAGGGGCTCAAGACCATTGAGATGAGCTTCCTGCCCGACGTGAAGGTGAGCTGCGAAGTCTGCCGCGGTGCTCGGTTCAACACCGAGACCTTGACGGTTCGCTACCAGGACAAGACCATTGGCGAGCTGTTGGCGATGAGCGTGGACGAGGCGGCCGCATTGTTCATCGTCCACCGCCGCATCCACCACGCGCTCCGGCTGCTGCAGGACGTGGGGCTCGGGTATCTTACGCTCGGGCAGCAGAGCCCCACGCTGTCGGGCGGCGAAGCGCAACGGATCAAGCTCGTGACCGAACTCGCGAAAACCCGCGACCGGGACAACGGCCGTTCGGCAGGCGACTCGCACACGCTCTACGTCCTGGACGAGCCTACCATCGGCCTGCATATGGCCGATGTCGAGAAGCTCATCCGGGTCCTGCACCGCCTGGTGTCTGCCGGGCACACGGTCGTCATCATCGAGCACAATTTGGATGTCATCGCCGAGGCCGACTGGATCATCGACCTCGGCCCGGAAGGCGGCGACGCCGGCGGCCGCGTGGTCGCCCAAGGCCCGCCGGAAATGGTCGCAAGGACTCGCCCGAGATCCCATACCGCGCAGTTCCTGGCCCGGTTTCTCAGAGAGCGGGCCGCCTCCTGAACAGCAAATCCCCCCACCCCCCCTTTTTCAAAGGGGGGTAAGCAAAGGTCTTGTACAAAGTACGGCAAAGACTTCCCCGCGTGTAGAAATCTCTTCTGCCCTCCTTTAGCTAAGGGGGGGACACAAGCGTTGGCTTTAGAAGTACGGCGGGAAGAAACGCGGCCATGGAGCGAAGCTTGTTCTCCCCCCTTTGACAAAGGGGGGCAGGGGGGATTTGCCTTTAGAAATAAGGCGAGAACAGCTTGGCCGCGGAGTCGCGCAGGCGTTCGGGCAGGGGGCGGCCGTCCATTTCAGCCAGGGAGATTTCCCGAGACCCATTGCGCGTCTCGTCGAAGTGCCGGGTAAGGGCGGCCGACACCTCGCGGTCGTAGATCTCCAGGTTGAATTCAAAGTTCAGTCGCAGGCTGCGCGGGTCCAGGTTGGCTGAGCCCACCAAGGTATACACGTCGTCCACGGCCAACAACTTGCTGTGCACGAACGGTCCGGGCTGGTAGTACACGTGGGCGCCGTACTGGAGGACCTCCCAGAGAAAAGCTCGCATGGCCCACGCCACGTAAGGCAAGTTGTTGCGCTGGGGCAGCACGAGATCCACCCGCACCCCCCGGAGCGCAGCCATGTTCAGCGCGGCCAGCAGGGCGCGATCCGGGATGAAATAGGGGGTCATGATGCGGACGTGCGAGCGGGCCGCGCCGAGCGCGCCCAACACGATCCAGTACAACTTTTCGAAGTCTTCATTGGGCCCCGCGCTGATGCCGCGGCAACACGCGTGGCCCGGGGTCACGCTCGTCCGCTCTGCGTCGCCCGGCGCGTCGCCGGTTGCGAAGTGCCAGTCTCGCAGGAACACCTCTTCGAGCTGAGCCGCGACCGGTCCCTCCACGCCCACCTGCAGGTCCACGACACGATGTGGGTTGTTCGGCTGCTCGGCCAGGTGGTGCTCGCCGATGTTCATGCCCCCGGTGAATCCCACTCGACCGTCAACGACCAGAAGTTTTCGGTGGTTGCGGAGGTTGAAGTGAAAGCCGCGGCGCACGAGCGGAAGGAACCGCGCCACGCGGACCTTGGTGCGTCGGAGCCACGCGCTCGCCCACGGGAAGGTGTAGAGTTCCCCCACGCCGTCGATCAACACGCGCACGTCCACCCCTCGCTCGGCCGCAGCGCCCAGCGCGTCGATGAATTGTCGGCCGATCGCGTCGGTCCGGAAGATGTAGGTCGAGAGGTACAGGCGGTCGCGCGCCCGAGCAATGGCGTCTTGCATCGCGGGATACGCGGCCTCACCGTTGTGCAGGATGCTGATCCGATTGCCGTCCAGTAAGGGAAGACCGGTGACGGTGTCGCCGATTCTCACGAGCGCGGCGATGGACCGATCGGCGACCGGCGGCGGCTCGCACTGCGCGGCGGCCGGGGCGATCGGGTGGTCGAATTTGCCTTTGGCCTTCCAGGTACGCGCCCGAGTCCTGATGCGGTTCACGCCCATCAACCAATAGAGCGCGGCACCGCCCCCGGGAAACATCAGGCACACGGCCACCCATCCCCACGCGGCCTTGGGGTCTCGTTTGTAGAGGAAGGCGTGACCGGCGGACAGGATGGTGATAAACGCGAGCAGGACTTCGATGACCAGCGTCAGCATACGGATCGTCCGACGCGCTTCGGAATCAGGTCGATCTCACGGAAATGGTATACCGGCCGAGCAACAGGTTGGTCCCCCAACCGAACACGGAGAGGAACAATGCCACGAGAAATCCGGTCCAGAAGTCCGCCACGTAAAAGCCCGACACCAGCGTGGCCACCAGAAGGACCATCAACGCGTTGATTACCAAGAGAAAAAAACCAAGCGTGAACACGGTCAACGGCAGCGTGAACAGGATGAGCACGGGTCGGATCACCGCGTTTACGAGCCCCAAGAGCAAGCCCGAAACCCACAGCGCCCCCGTACTGTCGAACCGCATGCCGTCGAACACGTAGTCAGCCACCCACAGGCCCAGCGTGTTCAGGGCCCACAGAATCAGAAAACGCGGGATGGGAGACGATGTGGGGTTGTCACCCGAGCGGTGATTCATTGGCCGGTCCTCGTGTTTCAACCTGTGTACCAGACGTGGGGGGCAGAAGCAACGTGATTCCAAAGCTCACGACACCCCTACTCGGCGCTTCAGGTCGGCGAGCAGTTGTTCGAACTCGCCGGTATCCGGCCCGATGGCGCGCGATACCAGGGCCAGTTGCTTCGGGTCCGCAAGACCCACGCCCAAGGCTTGAGCGTGGCGGATCTGCCGCTGCTGCCAAACCCCAATCGACGCGACCTTCTCCCACTGGCCGAAATGTGCGATCAGTGCAAGCCCCACCACGTCAGCGGCCACGCGGTCGCCGCTGGCCAGAATGAGGTTCGTCTCCGTGGAGGTGCCGCCCAGCGGGCCGCCCGCGATCATGCACTTCGTGGCGTCGACCACATTGAGCACCGGGTGGGCGGCCAGGTTCATCTCCGCGACCAGTTCCTCCCATTTTGTGGGATTGACGCGATAGGGACGGTAGCGCGGATGGGTGACGCCGACCAGGTTCTTGAGGCAGATCGAGTAGGTGGCGTACGAGTGGGTCTTGACCACCGGCACATTGACCACCAGGTCCGCCTCGTAGACAGGCTTGGCCACGTGAAGGCGGTCCACCAGTTGGGCCTGGGGCGGCTTGACCTCGATCCACTCCCCATCGTCGAACGTAATGACCTCGGCGCCCGCCTCGCGCGACGCTTTGGCCACCCCCGTTTCCTCGAGATTGCGATCGGTGGGGAGGCGGATCACGCCCGACATCTCGCCCACGATCACGCGCCCGGCCCCGGCCTCGACCAGCATCCGCACCACCGCCGCCACCACCGCGGGGTTGGTGGTGGTCGGCGGCGGCTCAGAGGCTACCACGTTGGGCTTGACCAGAACCGTCTTGCCGCGCACGGTCAGCCGATCCACCCCGCCGATCAGACCCACGGCCTCGGCGACCATGCCTGGGACGTCGGTCCCGTTCACGATCGACACCAGGGTCTTCCCGTCGCGCACAAAGGGATTGGGCGGCACCGCTTTGGCCGGCCGCTCGTCACCCTTCGGACCGATCAACGACCGAAAGACGCCGAACGGATTCGCTGCGAACATGGGCGACACGACCCCGCCCCACTGAAGAAATGTGCGACGGGTGGGTGACATGGCGTGGCCCGTGCAAAGGCTACGAGGGTTGTCGGCTGCTCAAAACGCTCAGATGCAAGGCCGCAGGAAGGAGGAAACCGCAGCGTACTGGTTCGTACGTGAGGCGAGTGGCGCCACGAAGAAGTGGCGCCAAGTTACGAGCGCCGCCGAGACGGTGAGGCGGCCGAGGCTCCCCTCAGACTTTACGCAGCAGCTGGGCTTTTTCAGCAGCCGGTTAATCGCGACGCCCGAAGATCTTCGCATTCTCTCGCGCATCTTCTTCCAGCAGACGTCGCCAATCCCGCGGTTTGCGCGGGGCGGCGCGGAACTCCTGGTAGATCGCTTTGGCGAGTTCGACTCGATCCACGCCCTCGGGCGCGACCTGGATATCGATCTGGGCCATGGCCAGATCGAAGTCCGTGTTCATCACGGTCTCGGCGTCCATACTGTGCTCCTGGAGCACCTGGCGAATCACGCCGGCGTCCACGCCGAATCTTCGGGCCACGTCGTGGATATTGGCGGGCGCGTACCGTTTGTCCGGGCCGATTCCCAGGTGGTAGGCGCAAAAGAGTTGGAACGGATCGATCAACGCCGCATTCGAAGACTTCTGGTAGCTTGGCGGCCGACTGCTTCCGCCCGTGTCGTAGGAACGACCCGACGGCTTTGGGCGGTGATGAGGCGGTCCATGCCGTGGGCCCCCGCGCCGCGGGGGTTTAAACGGCTTCATGAGAACGTAACCATAATGAGCTATGACCTCCTTCAGACCACATCGATTGATGTATAGACGTATAGATGCATAGACGTACACTCTACTCCGACGCGACCTGGATTTCCACCCATTACGCCTAAACCCTGTCGTGATGCGGCCCCGCACCGGACCTCTACTCCAAAATTTCTTGTACGCGTCAAGGTTTTTTCTTGACGGTCCTGCATCGTATCTGCTATTTATACGCTCCTTTTAGTGTTCATTGACGGCGACCTCCCCACAGATCAGCCGTCAAGTCAGGCCATTCTCATGCAGTAACCACGAACCTCCTGCCGTTCGTCGCGAGGAGAGGTCGTGGAGTCTCTTCTTCGGTTGAGGTTCCGATGAAGTGCAGCCCGTCTTTCTTGGTTCCGACCATCCAATACCCGTTGATCAACAGTGGCTTCCCGTCCAGAGCCACAAGACGTCCAACCTATTCACCGGAGGAGATGAAATGTGGTACCGAGGCTATCTCGCATTGCTTCTAGTGACGGCGCTGGGATCAGTGTCGTGTAACGAAGACGATATTATTGCCGCAGCGGCAGGGGACCCGGTTCCTACCGGCATGGGAGTCATGACGTCTACAGCTGCCGCTGGGGCCGTGAATGCTGTGGCCTTGGTGTTGAACGACGCAGCGCTAGCTTCGACGAAGCCGTCTCCGCAGGCCGCCTCGCCAAGTGTCGTACTCGGGGTGTTTCCGGAGCTGAGTTCGATCCAGTGTGGCACCGGCAGCATGACGATCAGCGGGGATACATCGACACTGCCGGCTAACTTGGGCGTGACCTTCAGCGCCTGCCAGGATGGCCCGTACACGGTTAATGGCGGAGCGACTATCACTATTCCGAGCGTGCGGACGTGTACCGAGGATACCGATGAGCCGCCCGACTTTAATCACGACGTACCCAACTCATTGACGGGCACTGTCACCAATGGCACTACGGTCACAGTCGACGGTCAGGTTCTGACACTCACGAACATAGGCATCGCTATTACGAACCCACGGTACGATGGGTATCCTGATCCCCCTTATCAATCAGATCCGACCGGAGATGGCGGAACCTGTGGGATCGTCTCGGCGGATGTCGTTGCTACTGGTCAGGTGAGCACGGAGTTTCAGGGCGAGACCACCACGATCGATTTCGGGTCGAGCTCCCTCAACGTCAGTTTCGTGGGGAGCGCCACCCAAGTGGAAGCCACGATCGCCGGGGACATCACCATCGATACGATCTGCACCGATGGGGCGTTTCCCCTCACCATCAGCACGGTTCCGACCGATCCACTCGTGTTTCCCGACAACGGGGACGGAACGCCGACGAGTGGAACCCTTATCGTGAATGGGGAGACGGTGAACTTCTTGACCAACCCGAGCGCCATTCCGTGCAGCGGCTTCCTTTAAACCTCTGACCAGTAAGAGCATGGCCCACAGCCGCCCGGCCGAATCAGCTTTCGGCCGGGCGGTGCACTCCTTTGGCAGTCTCGTCGAGAATGTGTCAGACAGCTAGTAGTCTCTTCGTGGGTCGTCAACAATATTAGGCTTCTGGTCGTAACAACCTCAAGCTGGGTCAATTGGTCTGGGACTGGGTCTTATGACGATGACCACTCTAACCGGGGGCGAATATGACTCAACTCAACTCAACTCAACTCAACTCACAACACATGCGGTGCGGTGTCTGTTAATCGCATTCTGGGCTTACGGTAGCGCATATGGGGAAACACTCCCTGAGCCAGATCAGTCCGTCACGAATCAAAAAGCAGCATTACATCAGAAGCTTAGGGCGAAGGCACGACAGGAAGGTGCTGTCCGCATTATTGTCGGCACAAAGATCGACAACGAATTCCGCCTCGAAGGGGAATTGGACTATGAGCAGGCACAAACACAGCGTAGTTCCATTTCCCGTGCCCAGCAGTCTCTCCTGAATAGGCTGAAAGCACATGACACGCGACAGGTCAAGCCCTTTGAGGCCATTCCCTACATGGCGATTCAAGTCGACGCGGACGGGTTGGAAGCTATTCTTGCGGATCCAGAGATAACTGGCGTAGAGGAAGACGCTCTTGCCGCTCCAAATCTTCCCATAAGCGTTCCGATGATAGGAGCGAACGCCGTTTGGAACACAGGGTTTTCTGGCGCAGGACAGACGATTGCCATTCTAGATACCGGTGTTGATAGGACCCATCCGTTTCTCGCAGGGAGGGTGGTTTCTGAAGCTTGCTACTCTACGTCAGACCCAATCAATTCCGTGTTGTCCTTGTGTCCGAATGGCGCTACTCAACAAATTGGAACGGGCTCCGGAGTGAATTGTCCGCTGTTCATCACAGGGTGCCAACATGGTACGCATGTCGCAGGAATAGCAGCGGGAAGAGAATACACCGGCACACCTTTTTCTGGGGTCGCTAAGGATGCAACTCTGATTGCGATTCAGGTCTTTTCTCGTCACGACTCCATCAATGTCTGCGGTCTGGAGCCGATTCCCTGTGCCAGAACCTACACGTCCGACTACATTCGGGGCCTTCAACGCGTCTACGACCTGCGGAATACCTATGCAATCGCGGCTGTGAATATGAGCTTGGGAGGAGCGCCATACTATTCGAGTTCCAGCGGATGTGACAGCGCCAATACCTCTACGAAGTCTATAATTGACACGCTTCGATCTGTGGGAATTGCCACCGTTGTTTCTTCAGGCAACGATGCAACTCTTACACAACTACCGACCCCAGCCTGTATTTCGACGGCTGTTAGTGTCGGATCGGTCACTGGGCTCTCGACAATTTCTCATTTCTCAAATAGCGCGAGTTGGCTGTCTTTGTTAGCCCCGGGGGGCGATGGGAATCCGACGTATCCATACGGCGGCGGCGGGATACAGAGTTCTATTCCGGCAGGAGGGTTCGAGTTATTGTCTGGCACATCCATGGCCGCCCCCCATGTGGCTGGCGCGTGGGCTATTTTGAAGTCTAAAAAAGCGAATGCATCAGTCAGCGAATTACTCACAACCCTAACCAGTACCGGAACCCCGATACTTGATACAAGGAATGGAATCGTCAAGCCAATGATTCGGGTAGATCTGGCGGCTGCCACGCTCCCTGCGCCTCCCCCGGCGCCGCCGGGGGTGAGTATTGATACCGGCGGGTATCATTCCTGCGGCGTGATTTCCGGCGCTTTGCGTTGCTGGGGAAACAATGCTTACGGAGGGTTGGGTAACGGAACGACGACCAACTCAACCACCGGCGTTCCAGTCAGTGGAATTAGTACAGCCACCTCCGTTTCCACCGGCGCTCTACACACATGCGCTCGCCTCTCTGATAGCACAGTCCGTTGCTGGGGATACAACTATTCCGGGCAACTGGGTGACGGGACTACCACCCATCGACTAACGCCGGTATCGGTCAGCAACCTAGGCGGCGCCGCAATCGCCATTGCTACGGGTAGCTTTCACACGTGTGCCTTACTCTCAGGTGGCACGGTCCGCTGCTGGGGACAAAATAATTACGGCCAACTGGGTGACGGCACCACAACGAACAGACCTACACCGGTCTCAGTTAGTAATTTGGGTGGCACGGCGCTGGCCATTACGGCAGACGGCTCGCACACATGCGCGTTACTCTCAACCGCCAGCGTGCGCTGCTGGGGATATAACCCATGGGGTCAACTAGGCAATGGGACAAAGGCAATTAGCGTGACCACTCCTGTAACAGTTAGCGGGATTAGCTCGGCCACGGCTGTTGCAGCTGGCGGTGGTCATACGTGCGCTCGCCTTTCGAACAGCACGGTCCGTTGCTGGGGGCGTAACCAGTATGGTCAATTGGGCAACGGAACCATGTCCGATGCCACCACACCTGTGACAGTCAGCGGTATCAGTACCGCTTCGGCGATTTCTGGTGGCGGCAGCCACACGTGTGCGATCCTCGCAGATAGTACAGTCCGCTGCTGGGGATATAATTCGTTTGGCCAACTGGGTAACGGGACAACAACCAACGCTACAACGCCTGTAACGGTCAGCGGGATCAATACAGCCACGGGCATGTCGGCTGGCGGTCACGGCACATGCTCGCGTCTCTCTGATGGCACGGCGCGTTGTTGGGGTTTCAACAACTACGGGCAGCTGGGAAACGGGACTACGACTAATTCCTCAATCCCCGTTGTCGTTCAGTGATCGGTCGGGCTCAGGACGCCCGTAGCGCCAGTGAGGGCTTCCGCCTTGGTCGGTGGGCCGAGCCTGTATGGCGGCCGCGAGGCGCGCGCTGAAGTGCTCGTTTGTCGAGCCGCGATCATCTAGGGGGATGCGCCAGCCCGTTGCCGCAGCGCTTCGTACAGCACCACCGCGGCGGCCACCGACACGTTGAGCGACGATACGCGTCCCTGCATGGGCACGCGCACGCGGAAGTCGCACGCCTTGAGCGTGGAGGCGCGCAGGCCTTCGCCTTCGTGGCCTACCACGATGGCGAGGGGGGAGCGGTAGTCGATCGCGGTGTAGAGTGACTCTCCCTTCGCATCAAGCCCCACCAGCCAGCAGCCTGCGGACTTCATCTGCTCCATTGCGCGAGCGAGATTCACGACTTGAGCCACGGGCAGGTGGCTGAGCGCCCCGGCCGAGGCTTTCATCGCGACCGCGGTGACGCCGGCTGAACGACGTTGAGGGACGACCAAGCCGTGCGCGCCCACGGCTTCGGCGGTGCGGGCGATGGCGCCCAGGTTGCGCGGATCTTCCACGCCGTCAAGCACGACCAAGAACGGGCCGCCGGGGCGCTGCGCGGCGTCAGCCAGGAGATCCTCGAACGGGCGGTAGAGGCCTTGGGTCAGGAACGCGACCAGGCCCTGGTGTTTGGGTGTCCCGGCCAGGCGCTCCAGCGCCTCGCGGGGTTCATGGTGGACGGGAATGCCGCGCTCGCGCGCAGCACGTTCGATCTCGTCGATCTCGTTGCCGCGGCGGCCGCGTTGGATCAGGATCCGACGGAACGAGCGTCCGGCTCTGAGGCTTTCCAGGACGGCGTTGACGCCGCAGACGGTCTCTTCACGCTGGCTGCTCACCGCTTGATGCGTGTGGTGCCGTCGGGCCGGTCTTCGATGGTCACGCCCGCGTCCGCGAGCTGCTTGCGGATCGCGTCGGCCGCGGCCCAATCGCGACGGGCCCTTGCCGCGTTGCGGGCTTCGACGAGCGTTGCGATCTCGGTGTCCGACAGTGTGTCGACGCTGGCAGAGCTGATCCCTATTGCCGTTGACTTTCCGGCGGCGCGACCGGTGCCAGCGCGAATCTCGCCGCGTCGCGCGGCCTGAAAGTCCAAGCCAAGCACGTTAGCGAGCTTTCTAAGGGTCTTCTCCGCCTGGCGAGCCATGCTTTCCGACATGCCTCGCCCCAACGCGCGGTTGAGTTCGGTCCTGGCGTGGTGCAGGGCGCCGATGGCCTGTGCGGTATTGAGGTCATCGTCCATGGCGGCGTTGAATTGGTCCTCGATGGCGTCGAGTACCGGACGCGCGATTTCGTTGCCTTGGCCGCGGTCGGCCTTGCCCTCGCGCTCGCGTAACCGCCCGAGCAGGTCGTAAAACGCGTCCAACCCTGCCTTGGCGCCGCGCAGCGCTTCGTCGGAAAAATCGATCGGGCTGCGGTAATGCGTTCCCAGCAGCAAGTAGCGCAGGGCTTCAGCGGTCACCGGCTGTTCCCACGGGGACTTGTCCAGGATTTCGCGAATCGTGAAGAAATTGCCCAATGACTTGGACATCTTCTCCTCGTTGATCGTGACGAAGCCGTTGTGCATCCAGCAGCGCGCGAATTGCACGCCGCTGAAGCCTTCCGACTGCGCGATCTCGTTCTCGTGGTGCGGGAACGTCAGGTCCTGGCCGCCGCCGTGCAGGTCGATGGTGGGGCCCAGGTGCGCCATGGCCATGGCGGAGCACTCGATGTGCCAGCCAGGCCGGCCCGGACCCCAGGGGCTGTCCCACGCGGGTTCGCCGGGTTTGGAGGCTTTCCAGAGCGCGAAGTCCAAGGGGTCGCGTTTGCGCTCGTCCACCTCCACGCGCGCGCCGACACGCAACTGATCGAGGCGGCGGCGGGAGAGCCGGCCGTAGGTGGGAAAGCTGGCCACGCGGAAGAACACGTCGCCGCCCTCGACGTACGCCTTGTCCTTCTCGACCAGGCCGGTGATGAGCGCGAGCATGTCCGCGATGTGGTCGGTGGCTTTGGGTTCCACGGTGGCGCGGCGCACGCCCAGCGCGTCCATGTCGCGGTAGTATTCCGCGACGTAGCGCTCGGCCACTTCGCGCCACCCGATGCCGTCGCGCTGCGCGCGGTGAAGAATCTTATCGTCGATATCCGTGAAATTGCGGACGTAGGTGATGATCAGCCCGCGAGACTCCAGATATCTCCGGAGCACGTCGAACACGATGGCGCTGCGCGCGTGGCCGATGTGGCAGAGGTCGTACACGGTCACGCCGCATACGTACATTCCCACGTGGCGCGGGACGCGGGGGCGGAAGAGCTCTTTGGCCGCGGTCATGGTGTTGTAGAGACGCAGCGCAAGGTCGGGCCGCGGAGAACGGCTCACGCGAGGCCTCGACCGAAAGAGGCAATCGCCGACACGGCCGCATCGGACGGCCAAGCGTGCGTGCCGATCAGGGGCACGAACGCGCAGTCCGTCAGCACGGTGGTCTGCACGCCGCTCGAGCGTTTCACCACCTTGATGAGCCGTTGGTCCTGGCGGTCGCCCACCGGGGCCACGAGCCGTCCGCCCTCTTTGAGTTGGTCGATCAACGGCTGCGGGACGGCGGGCGCGCCGGCCGTGACGAGGATGGCGTCGAACGGCGCTTCCTCCGGCCAACCGAACGAGCCGTCGAACACCTTGATGACCACGTTGAACAGCTTGAGGCGATCGAGCAACTCGCGCGCGCGGTCGGCCAGAGGTTTGATGCGCTCTACCGAATACACGCGTGAGGCGAGGTGAGCCAGAATCGCGGCCTGATAGCCCGAGCCGGTGCCGACTTCCAACACCCGCTCCGACCCGGTCAGGGCCAGCGCCTGCGTCATGAGCGCCACCATGTAGGGCTGCGAAATGGTTTGGCGCTCGCCGATGGGCAACGCCCGATCCTCGTAGGCGCGGTCGGCCAGCGCGGACTCCACAAAGAGATGCCGCGGCACCCCTCCCATGGCGACGAGCACGCGCCGGTCCGAAATACCCCGCGCTTCCAGTTGCTCGGCGAGCATGCGCTCTCTCAGACGATCAAAGTCCACGGGAGGTCGCGTTGACCGGAGCGACGCGGCGGCGCTCCTTATCGGGCCCGCCGCGCCGCGGACCTCGACAGCCGAGGCTCCCACGTCGCCAGCGTGGACAGGGCGGAATAGTTGGTCAAATCAAGGTGCACGGGGCTCACGGAAATGTAGCCAGCCTGCACGGCCCCGAAGTCGGTGCCCTCGTTTTCGACTCCGAACATCCGATTCCCCCCGATCCAGTAGTATTTGCGGCCCCGCGGATCTCTGTTTTCGATGATGTCGTTGGCGTCGTAGGAGCGGCGGCCCAGGCGCGTGATCTTGACCCCGCGGACGTCGGCAGATTTCAGGTCCGGGACGTTCACATTGAGCAGCGTATCGCGGGGGAGACCCTGTTCCAACACGGCCTCGGCCAGCTGCACCGCCACCTCCGCGGCCGCGTCGAACTGGAAGGCGCCCTCGCCGGCCTGCGAGACGGCGATCGAGGGGATGCCCAACAGCGTCCCTTCCATGGCTGCCGAAACCGTGCCGGAATAGGTGACGTCGTCGGCCAGGTTCTCACCCAAGTTGATGCCGGAGACGACCAAGGCGGGCCGCTCCTTGAGGATGGTGATGACTCCCAGGTTGATGCAGTCGGTGGGCGTGCCGCTGGTGCTGTAGACGCCGTCCGCGAGCTGAGTGACGCGCAGGGGTTTGTGCAGCGTGATGGCGTGGCTGGCGGCATTGCGCTCGCCGTCGGGGGCCACGACCGTGACGTCTCCGATCGCACGCAAGGCTTCGGCCAGGCGTTTGAGGCCCAAGGAGTGCACACCGTCGTCGTTGGAGATCAGGATTCTGGGTTTGGAGGACATGAGCAAAGCCGGCGTCGTGCTAAAGCCTTGGAGACACACTCCGTCTGCAGAAAGAAAACAGCCGAGGCCACGGAACTCGCAGCCTCGGCGCTGGAATGCCGCGCCTACGTGGCGTCACGAAAACGCGATGCAGAATGTCCTAAACCGAAACACTCTCCAAGCCTCGGCGCTGGAGACCGCGCCTGCGTTTGGCTACGCAAGCGAGAACCTGCACCGCGCCTGGTAAGGCGCGGAATACAAGTAGTTCCACTCACCGACCAGGTGGCGAAGCAATGGTCGGGGCGACTGGATTTGAACCAGCGACCACTCGCACCCCAAGCGAGTGCGCTACCAGGCTGCGCTACGCCCCGAATCCCCCGTGAAGATGTTATGATCGCCCGCGCCCCTCGTGCTCCGCACCTGGCTTGGCGGACACGGGGCGCGGCGCGCACGACTTCAGATCATCCAAGATCGACTGCAGTTGCCCGCGAATCTGGCCCAGGAGCGCGCGTTTTTCCACCGGGTCGGCCTGTCCGCCGCCGCGCAGTCGCTTACGCGCGCCGGCGATCGTGAACCCCTGTTCGTACAGCATCCGTTTGATCTGGAGCACGAGGTCCACGTCCTTCTTCGTATACACCCGCTGCCCTCCCGAACTTTTTCGGGGCCGCAGCACCGGAAACTCGGTTTCCCAGTACCGCAGAACGTACGACTCCAACCCCGTGAGTCGGCTGACCTCGCCGATCTTGTAGAAGAGTCTGTCGCTCGATAGTGCGCCGATCGCTCGTTTCCCGCGCGAACTACCGGTGACCGGGGACGCTGATGATCGATCCGGAGCGCTCATGGCGCGTCGACCTGTTCGGTATCGGTCTCTTCGGACGATCCGGGTTTGCCGTCGCCCGACTGCGCGTCGTTGACGTAGCGTTTGAACACCTGGCTGGGCCGGAACGTCACGACCTTCCGCGGGGTGATGCCGATTTCTTCTCCGGTCTTGGGGTTGCGGCCCTTCCGGGCGCGTTTGTGGCGCACCACGAAGTTGCCGAACCCCGCGATCTTCACAGTCTCGCCCTTCTGAAGCACGCCCTTGATCGAATCCAGCATCAACTCCAAGATGTCGGAGGCATCCTTTTTCGGGATTCCCAGCTTTTCATACACCTCAGTCGCGATGTCGGCCTTTCTCATGGCTCCTGCTCCAACGCCCCGCGCCTCACGCCACGAACGCCATCCGCTCCCGAAATTACGGCCACCCTAACGAAACGGTGTCCTAAAGTCAAGGAAAATCAACTGGTTACTCGAAAATCAGGTCCGCGCGGTGCCGCCGCGGAGCAACCGGTACTCGATACTGTCCACCAACGCCTGCCAGCTCGCCTCGATCAGGTTGGAGGAGACGCCCACCGTGCCCCATTTGCGCTCGTGGTCGCCGGACTCGATCAACACGCGCACCCGCGACGCGGTGCCGTCCTGCCCCGACAGCACCCGCACTTTGTAATCCAAGAGACGGACCTGCCGAAGCTGCGGATAGAATCCCTCCAGCGCTTTACGCAACGCGTGGTCGAGGGCATTGACGGGTCCGGCGCCCACGGACGCCGTGTGCTCGATGTCGTTGCCCACGCGCAACATGATGGTGGCTTCGCAGAGCGGCTCCTCGGCCTCGCGGCGTTTCTCCACGATGACGCGAAAGCCGATCAAATCAAAAAACCGCCGGTGCGTGCCGAGCGCCTTGCGCATGAGCAACTCGAACGAACCGTCCGCGCCTTCGTACTGATACCCCTGGCGCTCCAGTTCCTTCAGCGTGGCGAGCAGGTCGTGGAGCCGCGGGTCCGCCGCCGCGACGTTGATCCCGTATTCGGCAGCCTTCTCCAGCAGACTGCCGCGCCCGGCCGCGTCGGACACCAGGATCCGACGGCGGTTGCCCACCACCTCGGGCGGCACGTGCTCGTAGGTTTGGGCTTTCTTGCGGACCGCGTGCACGTGCACCCCGCCCTTGTGCGCGAAGGCGCTCTCGCCCACGTAGGCCTGCCGCGTGTTGGCGGGGAGGTTGGCGATCTCGTAGACGTAGCGCGCGGTCTCGGTCAGGTGCGACAACTGCGCGTCGCTCACCACGGGCCGGCCCAGCTTGAGGCGCAAGTTGGGGATCAGCGAGCAGAGGTTGGCGTTGCCGCAACGCTCGCCGAACCCGTTGATCGTCCCCTGTACCTGGACCACGCCCTGCTCCACGGCCACCAAGGAGTTGGCCACCGCCACCTCGGCGTCATTGTGGGCGTGGATGCCCAGAGGAGCCTTGATTGTGCGGGCCACGGTCGCTACGATCTCCGCGACCTCCCACGGCATGGTGCCGCCGTTGGTGTCGCAGAGCGTGATGCGGTCCGCGCCCTCGGACCGGGCGCGCTCGATCGTGGCCAACGCGTGCTCGGGGTTGGCCTTGTAGCCGTCGAAGAAATGCTCGGCGTCGTACACCACCACCTTGCGCTTGGCCTTGAGATACGCCACCGAGTCGCCGATGAGCTCCAGATTCTTCTTGAGCGACACGCCCAGCGCTTCGGTGACGTGGAGATCCCAACTCTTCCCGAAGATCGTGATCACGGGGGTCTGCGCGTCGAGGAGCGCTTGCATGGACGGGTCTTTCTGGACGCGGTGCTTGGCGCGCCGCGTCGCGCCGAACGCCGCGATCTGGGCCTGTTTCAGCGGGAGCCGACGGACCTCTTTGAAGAACTCCGCGTCCTTTGGATTCGCACCCGGCCACCCGCCTTCGATGTAGGGAATGCCCAGCTCATCGAGCTTCTGGACGATCAGCAGCTTGTCCTCGACCGAAAACGCAATGTCCTCCGCCTGCGCCCCATCGCGCAGCGTGGTGTCGTAAAGTTCGATCAAATGTTCTTGTGGTTTCTTCATTGCTTCACACCGCGAAGCGGAGCCCGTTCAGGAGCGCGCCAGATGCAAGGCGCCGCGAGCACCGGAGCGCAGCGTACTGTGTGCGTACGTGAGCACCGGAGCGCAGCGGCAACGCCGCAGATGGCCGCTCATGGACGGGCTGCCTCCCCGAGGCCGAAGGCTTGGTGCAGCGCGCGGACCGCCAATTCGACATACTTCGCATCCACCACGCAGGAGATCTTGATCTCGCTGGTGGAGATCATCATGATGTTGATCCCTTCCCGCGCCAGAGTGTCGAACATGGTCGCGGCGACGCCGGAGTGCGAACGCATGCCGACCCCGACGATCGACACCTTCGCGATGCCTTCGGACAACTCGACATCCCTGGCCCCAATCTCGCGTGCGAGGGTTTTGACCAACGCCACCGCCTTCTTCGCGTCTCCGGTGGGGACGGTGAACGAGATATCAGTCAGACCATCCTGGCTGATGTTCTGGATGATCATGTCGACGACAATGTTTTCTTTGGCGATGCCGCCGAAGAGCCGCGCCGCAATGCCGGGGCGGTCCGGCACGCCCAGGAGCGTGATCTTGGCTTGATTGCGGTCGTAGGTGACGCCGGAAACCACGACCTGTTCCATTTCGCGATCCTCCTTCGTGACGAGCGTTCCGGTCGGGGACTCGGTGAAACTGGACAACACGCGGACCGGAACCTGGTATTTCATTGCGAACTCCACGGACCGCGTCTGGAGCACCTTGGCGCCCAGGCTCGCCATCTCGAGCATTTCCTCGTAGGAAATTTTCTCGAGCCGACGGGCCCCGGGCACGATGTTGGGATCGGTGGTGTACACGCCGTCCACGTCGGTATAGATGTCGCACCGGTCGGCCTTGAGCGCGGCGGCCAGAGCCACGGCCGTCGTGTCCGAGCCGCCCCGGCCCAGCGTGGTCACATCGGATTTCTCGTTGATCCCCTGAAACCCGGCGACTACCGGAATCACGCCCTCAGCCAAGGCCTCGCGCACGCGCTCCCCGGTGACGTGCTCGATGCGCGCCTTGGTGTGTACGGCGTTGGTCACGATTCCCACCTGCCGACCCGTGAATGAACGAGCGGGATACCCCCGCTCGCTGAGCGCCATTGCGAGCAGCGCGATGGTGACGCGTTCACCCGTGGACAATAACATGTCCAACTCGCGTTCATCAGGGTTCGGGCTGATGGCGTGAGCGAGCGCGAGGAGCCGGTCGGTCTCGCCGCTCATCGCGGAGAGGACCACTACCACGTCGTCCCCGCTTTTCTTGGTGCGGATCACGCGTTCGGTCACCGCCTGAATGCGTTCGGGCGTTCCGACCGACGTCCCGCCGTATTTCTGAACGATTAACGCCATGAGTCAGCGAGAAATCGTTATCCGTGGCTCGTTGACAGTTGTTCGTGACTGACGGATGCCGAGCAACGGCGAACGGTCAACGTACAACGAGGTTTCCCTTCAGCACCATCATCATCCCTTCAGGAAATACTCCATCAACCGGTGCCCGTCGGGGATGAGTTTTCCGCTCGCTTTGGCTGCGCGTTCGTTGAACGAGTCCGCGGTGCCCGTGTGGGCCTGCGGCGCGCCGCCGCGTTGGTGCAACACGTAGGGAACGGGATCGGGAGTGTGCGATCGGGTGGATACCGGGGCGACGTGATCGCACAGCGCCAGAACGCACAAAGCCGGCTCGCCGGCCGTGGCTTGAACGATCCGGCCGACCACGCGAGCGTCGAAATCCTCGATCGCGCGGATCTTCGCGTCCAGGTCGCCGTTGTGGCTGGCCTCGTCCGGAGCCTCCACGTGCAGAACGACGAGGTCGTGGTCCTTCAACGCTTGGACCGCGGCGTCCACCTTGCCCTCGTAGTCCGTGTCCAAATAACCCGTGGCTCCAGGCACGTGGATCACGTCCAGACCCACGGCCAATGCAAGGCCTTTCATCACGTCCACCGCGGCGATCAGCGCGCCCCGTTTGCCGAAGCGGTCGACGAACGGCGTCAGTTCCGCGGCCTTCCCTTGGCCCCAGATCCAAATCCCGTTGGCGGGCTTGAGGCCCTGATCCACGCGCTCGATGTTCAAAGGGTGCAGCGCGAGGACAGCCACCGCGCTCTCCATGACTTTGCGCAACATGTCGGCACCGTCACCGGTCGGCAGCCCGCCGGTGACGGGTTTGCCGGCGAGGTCATAAGGCGGCACACACGTCACGCGCGAGCGGCCGCCGATCCAGACCATCAGGTGTCGGTAACTCACGCCTGCGTAGAACTGCAGGAACTCGGTGGCAAGTTGGCTGTTGAGCTCTTGAATCAACTCGCGCGAATCATCGGAGCTGACGTGACCCGCGCTGGAATCTTCCAGGACGACGTGGGGGCCCAAGCGCTCGATGTCGTACCCCCGCTGTTCGTCTCTGAGCGTGACCAGGTTGCAGCGGAACACGACGTCGTCTTTGCCCACGGCGACGCCGAGGCTCGCCGCTTCGAGCGGGGAGCGTCCCAGTTGGGGATATTTCTTCGGGTCGTACCCCAGGATCGACAGATTGGTGGCTTCACTGGTGGGCATCAAGCCCTGCGGCGTGGTCCGCACCAGGCCCACCTCGCCCTGATGCGCCAAAGCATCCAGGTTCGGCGTTTTGGCCGCCTCCAGCGGTGTCCGGTTATTCAACCGCGGAATGGGCAGGTCGGCCATCCCGTCTGCGAGCAACACCAGGTATTTCATGGCTGGCCCTTATGCCTCCTCGCTAGCGCCTGTCCATGAACGGCCATCTGCGGCGTTGTCGCTGCGCGTCCGCTCCTCACGTCTTCGTAGGGGCGTATTGCAATACGCCCCTACAGGTCCGGTTCTCGCTCCGCCTTGCATCTGCCGCATTCCTGAACAGGCTTCGCTCGCCCAATACTCGGACGAGACCTAATATCCCAAAACTTTGACCACGTCTTCCAGCCGTGCCTTGATCGTGGTGGGCTTCTGCGACACGCTCATCGCGATATCGGAGTCCTTCAGCCCATGGCCGGTGAGCGTGCACACGACGGTTTCCCCGCCCAGGAAGTAGCCGGCCTTGCTGAGCTTGATCACACCCGCCACCGACGCCGCGGACGCGGGTTCGCAAAACACGCCTTCGAGCCCCGCGATCATTCGATAGGCCTCGATGATCTCGTCGTCGGTCACCAGGTCGATCTGCCCCTTGGACTCGGCCGCGGCCTCCACCGCGGTTTTCCAGCTCGCGGGGTTCCCGATGCGAATCGCGGTGGCGATGGTCCGCGGCTTCTCAACCACGTGTCCGAGCACGATCGGCGCCGCCCCCGCGGCTTGAAAGCCGATCATACGCGGCAACCGATCAACGCGGCCACACGCATGGTACTCCCGATACCCGCGCCAATAGGCCGTGATGTTGCCCGCGTTCCCGACCGGGAGGACGTGGACGTCGGGCGCGCCGCCCAATTGATCGCACACCTCGAACGCCGCGGTCTTCTGGCCTTCCAGGCGGAAGGGATTGATCGAGTTGACGAGCGTGACGGGATACCGCTCCGCCACGCCTTTGACGATGGCCAACGCCTCGTCGAAGTTGCCCTCCACCTGGATCACCCGCGCGCGATGGATCATGGCCTGGGCGAGTTTGCCCATTGCGATCTTGCCCTCGGGAATCAGCACGAACACCCGCATCCCGGCGCGGGCTCCGTACGCCGCGGCGGACGCCGACGTGTTGCCGGTGGACGCGCAGATCACGGCGTCGGCGCCGGCCTCGGCCGCCTTGGAAATGGCGAGCGTCATGCCGCGGTCTTTGAACGAGCCGGTGGGGTTCGCGCCCTCGAATTTCAGGAACAGACGCAACGCCGGCGCGATCGCGGCCGCGAGGTTCTTGGTCTCGATGAGCGGGGTGTTGCCCTCGTTGAGCGTGACGATCGGCGTGCGGTCGGTCACCGGCAGCAGCTCGCGATACTGTTCGATGACGCCTCGCCAGCGGGTCACGTTAGTCTCCCTCATCCTCCACTCTAATCAACACGGTCTTGTCGACCACCGCCGGCAGCCGATCGATTTCGGCCAATGCGCGCCGGACGTCGCGCTCGAGCGCGCGATGGGTCATCATGACCACGGGGACGGCCCCGCCGGCCTTGCGGCCTTTTTGGAGGACCGAGGAGATGCTGATGTTGTATTGGCCCAGCACGCCGGAGATCGCCGACAGCACGCCGGGATTGTCCAACACCGAGCAACGCAGGTAATACAAACTCGAAATCTCTTCCATTGCCAGCAAGCGGAGCGGGCGTCGACCCGGGCCGTCGTACGAGGTCGGGGGCACCCGACCCGCGGCGTCGTGGCGGATGTTGCGGGCGATCGCGACCAGGTCGCTGACCACGGCGCTGGCCGTGGGGTGATCCCCCGCGCCCCGGCCGTAGAACAAGGTCTGTCCCACGAAGTCGCCGACCACGTAGATGGCGTTGAACACGCCGCCCACCTGCGCCAGCAGGTTCTCTTCCGGAATCATGGTGGGGTGCACTCGGGCTTCGATTGCGTCCGGTTGCGCCTTGGCGATGGCCAGCAGCTTGATCCGATACCCGAACTCGCGTGCAAATTCGATGTCCAACGGCGTCACGGCCGTGATGCCCTCGGTGTAGATCTCTTTGAGCGTAACCGGGGTGCCGAACGCGAGCGACACGAGGATGGCGAGTTTGTTGGCGGAGTCGTGTCCTTCGACGTCGCTCGTGGGGTCGGCTTCGGCGTAGCCGGCCTGTTGCGCTTCAACCAGCACGTCCCCGAAGGCTTTGCGTTCGTCGGTCATCTTGGTCAGGATGAAGTTCGACGTGCCGTTGATGATCCCGTAAATCGATTCGATCCGGTTGCCGGAGAGCCCTTCTTTGAGCGCGCGGATGATCGGGATGCCGCCCCCGACCGCACCCTCGAACTCAAAATCCACCCCTCGCGCGGCCGCGGCCGCGAACAGCTCCTCGCCGGAGGCCGCGAGCAGCGCCTTGTTCGCGGTGACGATGTGTTTGCCCCGCGCCATCGCGTCGAGCAGATACCGTTTGGCGGGCTCGATGCCACCGATCAATTCCACGACGATCTGGACATCGGGATGGTTGATGACCTCGGCGGCATCGGTGGTGAGCAGCCCCGGAGGCAACGCGACCCCGCGGTCGCGTCGGATGTCCAAGTCCGCAACCTTGACCAGCTCCAACGGAACCCCGATCCTCCGCCCCAGCACGTCGGCGTTGTGCAGCAAGAGTTTGACCACTCCGGAGCCGACCGTACCGAACCCCAAGATGCCGATACCAACGCGAGAGATCATCGTCGCAGTGCGAGGCGTGAGGAATTCACCGAATGCTTGCCCGGCGCTCGGGCCGGGACGGTTTTACCTATGACGCAACACCCGCTTGAGGCCTTGGATCGCCTGCCGGGTCCGGTGTTCGTTTTCCACCAATGCGAAACGCACGCCGTCGTCGCCGTATTCGCCGAAGCCGATTCCCGGCGAGACCGCGACCTTCGCCTCGGTCAGCAACAGCTTCGCGAACTCCAATGAGCCCATGTGGCGAAAGGGTTCGGGGATCGGGGCCCACACAAACATGGTCGCGCGCGGCTTGTCAACCGGCCAGCCGATGCGGTTCAGACCGTTGACCAACACGTCGCGGCGCTTGCGGTAGGTTTCGACGATGTCCGCCACGCAGTCCTGCGGCCCATTCAGCGCCACGGTGGCGGCGATCTGCACCGGCTGAAACACGCCGTAGTCCAGGTAGCTCTTGATCTTGCCGAGCGCCCCGACCATCTCGCGATTGCCCACGCAGAACCCCACGCGCCACCCCGGCATACTGTAGCTCTTGGACAGCGTGAAAAACTCCACGCCGACGTTTTTGGCCCCGGGCACCTGCAAAAAACTGGGTGCGCGGTAGCCGTCGAACACCAGGTCGGCGTACGCCAGGTCGTGGACCACGAGCAGGTTGTTTTCGGTGGCGAAGTCGACCACCTGCTTGAAAAAGCCCAGGTCCACCACGCGGGTGGTGGGGTTGTGGGGGAAATTGACGATCAGCATCTTGGGTCGCGGCCACGTTTGTTTGTACGCCGCGGTCATGTCTTCGAAAAAATCCGAATCGCCCCGCAACGGGATGCTCTTGACCTGCCCGCCGGCGATGATCACGCTGTAAAAGTGGATCGGATAGGTGGGACTGGGTGTCAGCACGACATCGCCGGGCTCGACCATGGCGAGCGCCAAGTGGGCGAGGCCTTCTTTGGAGCCGATGGTGACGATCACCTCGGTCTCGGGGTCGACGCTGACGTCGTAATGACGCTGATACCATGCTGCCATGGCTTCGCGCAGCTTGGGGATCCCCTTCGAGAGCGAATAGCGGTGGTTTTTGGGGTTGCGCACGGACTCGATCAGCTTGTCTTGGATGTGGCGGGGCGTGGGCGTGTCCGGGTTCCCCATCCCGAAGTCGAGAATATCCTCCCCTCGTCGCCTCGCCTCGGTCTTCATCGCAGTGACGATGCTGAAGACGTACGGCGGGAGGCGTGCGATGCGCGAAAATGCGTCCACCGGTCCTCTGAATGTCGTGCGCCGCCGTGGAAAGACGGCCGCCATCCCCCATGGAAATGATGCGCCTCATGATACGGAAAGGCCCGGACTTTGTCAAACCGAGAACGCCCGTCCATATGGAGAAAGCCCTCATTTTTCCGGCAGTTCCGCGAACGTTCGGGTATGCCTCCAAGGGATTTCGCTTGATTTTTCATCCGGGCCGGTGCCACAATGCCGCGCAATCGGCGGGGGACTCGCTGCTCGTATGGCGCAACTGGGAGTCAAAGTCGATCATATCGCCACGCTCCGCCAGGTTCGCGGGGGCGTGGAACCAAACGTGGCGGCGGCCGCTCTGTTGGCGGAGCTCGGTGGAGCCGACTGGATCATCGCGCATCTCCGGGAGGACCGACGCCACATCCAGGATCGCGACCTGTACGCGCTGCAACAGGTGGCGCCGTCCCGCGTCACGCTGGAAATCTCTCTCGCGGATCGGATGCTCAAGTTCGCCGTGGAGCTGCGGCCGGCGAGGGTCACGTTGGTTCCCGAGCAGCCCATGGAGCTGACCACCGAGGCGGGGCTGGATATGATCGGCAAACGCGACGTCGTGGCCCACGCCGCCTCGACACTGGTGCAAGCGGGCATCCCGGTCACGCTCCTGATCCAGCCCTTGGTCGATGACGTGAAGGCCTGCCACCGCTTGGGCCACCCGGGCTTGTCGGTGGAACTCAACGCCACGCCGTATCGATCCGCCAAGACGCCGGCCGACCGACGGTCGTGGGAGGAACAGATCGCCACCACCGCAAAACTCGCCTTCAAATTGGGCATACCAGTGCAGGTCGGCCACGGATTGACCGCCGATGCGATCCGCGCGCTGGCCGCGGTGCCGGAGATCACCCAGTTCAACGTGGGACACGCGCTGGTGGCGCGGGCCGCGCTGGTCGGCGTGGAGCAGGCGGTTCGGGAGATGAAAGCCGCCGCCGCGGTCACCAAATGACTCCACCCCGCCGACCCGGCCTTACCCCATGAAGAGCCTCTGGTCGGATCGCGATGCCCGCGGATTGGACGGTCTGGATGTGCTCGTCTACACCTCCCGCCTGATCGGGGCCAGTCCCAACCTGGTGCTTTGGGGCGGGGGGAACTCATCGGCCAAGGTGACGGGCAAGGACCACGCGGGACGATCCACGCGCATCCTCTACATCAAAGGCAGCGGCTCGGACATGAAGACGATCACGGCGCAGCAGTTTACGCCGCTGCGATTGGACGACCTGTTGCCGCTGATCAGTCGGCAGGCCATGACGGACGAGGACATGGTCGCGTACCAGGCGAAGTCCACGCTGGAGCCCGGGGCGCCCAAGCCGTCGATCGAAACGCTCCTGCACGCCTTCATCCCGGCGACGCACATCTACCATACCCACGCCGACGCGATCTGTACGTTGACCGACGTCCCGAACAGCCAGGAAGTCATCCGCAAGATCTACGGGGAGGAGATCGTGGTGGTACCCTATCTCCGCCCGGGATTTCTGCTCTCCAAACGCACCGGCGAGGCCGTGAAGCGGCGTCCGAACGCGCGTGCCGTGATCCTCGACAAACACGGGCTCATCACCTGGGGCGAATCCGCCAAGGCCGCGTATCTCGACACGATCAAGTACGTCACCATGGCCGAGCGGTACATCGGGGCCAAGCAACCGCGCCGCCTGCGTCCACGGGCGCCGATACGCGCCGCGGCGTTGCGCCGCCGCGAGGTCGCGGCAGTGATTGCGCCGGTGCTGCGGGGGGAGGTCAGCCGTGCCAAACCCGTCGTGCTGTTGTACGACGACCGGCCCGAGGTGCTGGAGTTCACGCACAGCGCCGACCCCAAGACCCTGACCGGTCCCTTCACCCCGGATCATCTGCTCTACACCAAACCTTGGCCGCTTGCCGTGGACCGCGCGGCGTCGCGCGATGAACGAACGCTCCTCCTCGAACTGCCCAGGGCGTTGGAGCGCTACCGGACTCGCTACGCGCAGTATTTCGCCAAATACAGGGCGCCGGGCGTCACCATGGGTGATCCGAATCCGCGGATCATCCTGATCCCGGGCGTGGGAATGTTCACGACCGGAAAGAATCGTCGCGAAACCATGATCGCGCGCGACCTGTACCTGCACACGATGGGTGTGATCCGCGCCGCGGAGGCGCTGGGCGGATATCGGCCCCTTCCGCCACGCGACCTGTGCGATTTCGAGTACTGGCCCATGGAGAACTTTAAGCTGACCCTCGCGCCGCCGGAAAAAACCCTGTCCCGGCGGATCGCGCTGATCACCGGCGCGGCCGGGGGAATCGGCCGCGCCATTGCCGAGCGCCTCCTGGCCGAAGGCGCGGTCGCGGCCATGACCGACGTGGATGTCGACGCCACGCGCAAGCTCGCGGAAGAGTACAACCGGCGCTTCGGGGACGGCCACGCCGTCGGGATCGAGATGGACGTCACGGACGAGCGCTCCGTGCGTCGCGCCTTCGCCGAAACCGTGCTCACCTTCGGGGGCCTCGACATTTTCGTATCCAACGCCGGCATCGCGCACTGCGCGCCGGTCGACCGGCTTTCGCGCGCCGACTGGGAACGGTCGGTGGCGGTCAACGCCACCGGCCACTTGCTGACGTCGCAAGAGGCGATCCGCATCATGAGGGCGCAGGGGATTGGTGGGGCGATCGTGGTCATCTCCACCAAGAACGTCCTTTCCCCGGGCCAAGACTTCGGGGCGTATTCCGCGTCCAAGGCCGCGCAGAACCAACTGGCCAAGATCATGGCGATCGAGAACGCCCGCTACGGGATCCGCGTCAACATGATCAACCCCGACGCGGTCTTCCTCAATTCAGGGTTATGGTCGCCCGAGATTCGGGCCGAACGCGCCAAGGCGCACGGAATTTCGATCGATCAGGTCGAAGACTTTTACGCGAAGCGAAACCTCTTGGGGGCGAAGATCCTGCCGCAGGACGTAGCCGAAGCCGTGCTGTTCTTCGCGTCCAACCGCTCGTCCAAGACGACCGGATCCGTTCTTCCGGTTGATGGCGGGGTAAAAGACGCGTTTCCGCGTTAGCTAGTCAGCACCCGGCGCGCGCCCAAGAAGCGCGTCCGCCAGTAGTCCTTCTCCAAACTCTGCACGTTGACCACGCCGCCCGAACTGGGCGCGTGGATGAACCGGCCGTTGCCCAGGTAGATCCCCAGATGCAGGTCTTTTTTGCGGTCGATGCGAAAGTACACGAGATCTCCAGGCTGAAGCTGTCTGGGCGAGAGCGGTTCGCCGTACTGGATTTGGTCAATCGACGTGCGCGGAAGCGTGAGCCCGGCGGCTTTGCGAAAGACGTACCGTATATATCCCGTGCAATCAAAGCCCGCAGGGGTGGTGCCCCCGAACTTGTACGGCGTGCCCACCAGCGCCGTGGCGGTTTCGATCACTTGCTTGCGGACATCAGAGACAGGCCGCGCGGGAGCGGCCATGAGAGCGTCATAATCGAGTCCGGGCTTGCCGCGGGCTTCTTTGGGGAGCGGGGATCCTGCGCAGGCTGAAAGCGACAACCCGACGAGGGTGAGGACGATCACGCGGAGCATGCTCGGAAGATAGCAGAGGATCGGCGACTGACAAGTGCCGCGCTTGACTCGCTGCGAAGCTTTCCGTTACAGTACCGACCTTTAAGGGGCGCCCGATGGCCGAGGACGACGCGTTCCGCAAGGGTTTGGCGTTGGCCGGTCGAGTGGGCGTGGAGCTGGTAGCGGCCACGGTGGTGGGAACAGGTCTGGGTTACCTGTTGGACCAATGGCTGGGTACCGGGCCGTGGCTCTTGATCGTCGGGGTGTTTTTAGGCGCGACCGCCGGTATCCTGGCGATCTTTCGGATGGCTAAGAACCTGTAGGCATGGAAAATCCGCTGCATCACTTTGAGCT
Source organism: Nitrospirota bacterium (assembly GCA_040757335.1). NCBI lineage: Bacteria > Pseudomonadati > Nitrospirota > Nitrospirota bacterium. Next base: position 39,046 of record JBFLXB010000033.1, read on the forward strand.
GCACCCGCTGGTCCCGCTCTCGCTGTTCGGGCTCGACATCTCCATCAACAAGGCGATCATCATGATGTGGATCGCCTGCGGCCTGGTTTTTCTCTTCTTCTACGTCGCTACGCAAGGCCGCAGCTTGGTGCCCCGCCGCGTCCAGAACATCGCCGAGGTGGCCGTGGAGTTCTTGCGCGGGTTGGCCGTGGAGAACATGGGCCCGCTCGGCCACAAGTTCTTTCCTTTCATCGCCACGCTGTTCTTCTTCGTGCTGTTCGCCAATCTATTGGGGTTGATCCCCGGCGCGTACACCGTGACCAGCCAACTGATGGTCACGGGCTTTTTCGCGCTGGTCGTCTACGTGATGAGTCTGATTGTCGGCTTTGTCCTGCACGGCACGCACTTTTTTTCCATCCTGGCGCCGGCGGGTACACCAGGATGGCTGTTGCCGTTGATGGTTCCGATCGAGATCATCAGCCAGCTCGCGCGGCCCGTGACCTTGGCGGTCCGGCTTTTTGCCAACATGACCGCGGGTCATATCATCCTGATCGTGCTCTTTTCGCTCATGATGACGGCGCCGATCTATATCGGCTGGCTGCCGTTCGGGTTCACGGTGGCGATCTACGGCTTGGAGGTGTTCGTGGCGTTCATTCAGGCCTATATTTTCACGATTTTGACGTGCGTCTATTTGGGAGACGCTGTTAAACTGCACTAACCGTTCACTGCACGGAAGGGAGAGCACACGATGGATGCATCGGCAGCAGCGTTGTTGGGCATGGGAATCGCGGCCGCGGGATTCGGCGGCGCGGGCATCGGGATCGGCTACATCTTCGGGAAAATGATCGAATCCACGGCGCGGCAGCCCGCGGCGGAGGCTAGGGTCGGCAAATACATGTGGATCGGCTTCGCCCTGGTGGAAGCCATCGCGTTGTATGGGTTGGTCATCGCGTTCATCATCATGGGCCTGCGCGGATAATCCATGCCTCAATTCGACACCCACTTTCTGACGCCGCTGCTGTTCTGGTCTGCGGTTTCGTTCGCGATTCTCCTCTTCTTGCTGAAGCGCTACGCGTTTCCGGCGATCACGGAGATGTTGGACGCGCGCGAGCGCACGATTGCGCAGAATCTGGCCAAGGCCGAGCAGGCCCGCAAGGAAGCGGAACAGCTCCTTGCCGAGTACCAGACCAAACTCAAGGCCGCGCAACAGGAAGCCACGGCCCTGCTCGACCAGGCGCGCAAGCAGGCGCAACAGGCGTCCGACGAGAACCAGCGCCGGGTCAAGGAAGAGACCGATCGCATGCTGGCCGCGGCGCGTGACGAGATGGCGCGTGAGCGCCTTCGCCTGAGCAAGGAGCTCAGAGAGCAGGCCGTAGACCTGGTGCTGGCCGCGACCGAACGGGTGATCCGCCGAAATCTGACCGACGCCGACTCGAAGCGCCTGGTCAAAGAGGCGATCGAGCAACTCAACTAGGGACCTGCCCGAGCATTCGGCCAGTTGAGCCCGTCCAGGAAGGGCTCCTTGCGCACGGGGCGAGGGTCCCGCGCTATGCCCCACTTCCGCGCCGTTCTGTTCGATCTCTGCGACACGCTCGTGCACTTCGACGCCGAGCGCCTGCCTCTCATTGAGATCGACAACCAACCCACACGCACGACGGCGCAGGCCATTTACGCCGCCATCGGACCGTCGCCGCCGGTGGACTTCGATGGGTTTTTCAGCTGCCTGAAAGCGGTGACCTCGGAGATCGCTGCCCAGCGCGATCTTGATCACCGGGAAGTCACTTCACAAGAGCGGTTTCGCTTGGTGCTGGATCGGCTCGGCTTGGCCGCCTCACCTCGTGACGCCACGCGATTGGTGGAGGCCCACATGACCCGCCTGGCCGAGGCCTTGGTGACACCGGAGCACCATCCTCGGGTGTTGGCGACGCTCGCCGCGCGCTATCGCCTCGGGGTCGTCACGAATTTCGACCACGCACCCACGGTTCGCGATATCTTGGCGCGGGACGGGCTCGACCCCTACCTTGCGACCGTGATCATTTCCAGTGAGATCGGTTGGCGGAAGCCTCATCGGACGATGTTTCTGACCGCAATCGAGCGGCTGGGAATCGCCGCTGGGGATGCGTTGTTCGTGGGCGACAACTTCGAGTTGGATGTGGTGGGCGCGTCCCACGCGGGATTGACGGCGGTGTGGTACCGGCACGGATCGGGCGAGGCGTTGCAGAGCGGCCACCAGACCGTTTCCGACCTCGCCGAGTTGTCGCGACTCTTACACTCTTAGCAGGGTGCTGAAAAAATGACTTGTCGAACCATCAATCCATCCCGGAAGAATCCCACGGGCCGTAGGCACCGGGGACTGGCCGTTGGGTTGGTCGGCGGACAGCGCCCGTGTCGCCTGCTCCGGC
>JBFLXB010000034.1 GCA_040757335.1 Nitrospirota bacterium
CCACCTGCATGCCAGCGCCCGCCGTGTCCGCCGCTCGGGAGAGAAGCTCCGCTCATTTGTCCTCGCATCGGATCTCCCATCAGCCCCGTGGCAATAGATGTTCTATTACTTACGCAAAACTCAATAATTGTTAGTGATACGCGTGTTCCCCTCCCGCTTCTCGCGTATTACGGATGTCACGCCACTCGGGTGATCTCAGCGGCTTCGTACTCGGGGAACATGATGATCGCCGGTTGGACGCCGAGGGCCGTCGCCAATTGTTGGACGCTCTCTTTCCCGATTTCGAGCCGCTGTTCGTCGTTCCAGTCGGGATGCGCACATGGTACTCGATCATCTTGCGGGTATCCCGCCACAGTGCGAATCCGATCGCCAGACGCTTCCAAGGTTCCTTGCGACGCAAGACTTCGGCGATTGCATCGTCCAGTACTTCGATCTGTCCCTCGTCTAATTGCATGCCAGTCTCCGTAGGGCCTCACCCGAGTCGAGGGCGCGCCGGGCTAGATCCGCGGCCACCTGCAACGTCTCAGCTCGTCCCACCTGACGAAGAATCATCGCCGCAGCCAGCACCAGGCTGTCGCGCGTTGGACCTGGTTTGCCCTTGAGCGCTTCGAGGCCTGCTTCAGCGGCCGGAGCTGCGAGGCGGGACAGGTCGGGTTCCTGCGACGCGTCGTCGATGGCCTCGTCCGCAGTGCTTTGATCGGCCTTTGCGGCGATCGGAACCGATCGCCGCGTGGACTCGATGCCTGCGTCTTTGGGGTTGAGTTTCCACTCCTCGTCCGGTTTGCCGCTCTGGTACGAAACGACCCGCGTCTGCGCATTGAGCGACGGGATCACGCCGCCTTCGATGCCGCGGACCACGAGCGTAGATGCGTAGCCCACGTCTCGGCCGGCGAGCGTGATCGGGCGCTCGTAGCCGGGGTGGACGTAGCCCACGATCAAGTGATTTCTGCCGCGGGCGCGAACCGGGCCGCAGAGCTTCTCCCAGGTCGAGATGCACGGGCGTTTGATGATCAGGCGGCGCAGCTCGGTCAAGGCGTAGAGTTCCGGGTGGAATTGCGCTTGGTCTACGTAAGCCCAGCCGATATTCGGATCGGCGATGCGCGCGGCGGCCTCTTCCGGGGTCAGATCTACGCGCAGACAGGCGGTTTTGAGAATCTGGTGATGCGTCACGCCGTACTTGGGGCCGAGGGTTTGGCAGCCGTGCGACACGGTCGGTACGCCGCAGGCAGCCAGCACCGCAGGGAGAACGGGTGAGGCGGGGAGGTGCCGGGCGAAGCCGTCGTAGGGATCACCCAGGTCCACGAGGTCGTCCACGTCTGCAGTCGCGGCGTGCGTGGTCTCGCGCAGTGCGGTGAGCACGCCGAGATTTTCTTCGTCGGTCTCGCGTTTCATGCGCAACGCGACCAGGAACACCCCGGATCGCACGGGATCGACCGCGCGTCGCAACACCAGCAACATGCCGTCGCGCGCTTCTTCGCGCGACAGGTTCTTGCTCATCTCGGGTCCGGTGGCGATCCGTTTGACGTAGGAGGCCATGCGGTCGTCGGGAGGGAGGGAGGCGATGTCCGGGGTCATTGGGTCCTTTGAAACCGAACTGCAAATCCCCCCTGGCCCCCCTTTTTCAAAGGGGGGATCTTAATCAGACGACTTCCCACTGGAATACGACCCTCTTAGCCCCCCTTTAATAAAGGGGGGCTGGGGGGATTTGCCTTCGGTCCGCAGCCGCACGATTCTGCGGCGCGCATTGAGTTCGTCGCGCCAGGACCCGCCCTGGGTCTGGTCATCCGGGGAGGTGGTGGTCGGTCCTTTCAAGAGCGCATGCTCCACGCGTCTCGCAGTTTCGGCATCCAGATCCGGGGACACCTCGACTCCCGCACCTTGTCGCAAGCCAGCGAATCGTCCATTCAAATAGGCTACGCACGATCCGGCTTGAGCCGGCACCAGAGAGCCGGGCGTGATGATGCCGACCAGATTGGCAGGGTCGGTCGCCGAAACAACGACAGGGGTCGATTCCGCCGGGGCCTCTCGCAGTCTCCGCAGCGGTTCGACCGCTTCCGGTAACGCATACTGCTCGCCGCCCACGCCGGACACGAAGCGACCGCCGCGGATTTCTCCGCGTGATTCGAGTCGCCTGAACGCGGACACGAGGCGGGACCACGGCGGGGCCGCGTCCTCGCGGGTGATCAATTCGCGAAACACCACGCCGTAGCGCCGGAGGAGTTGCCGCGCCCAGGCTTCGAGGACCTCGTCGGAGATCCGATCGTCTGTGGGTGTGGGTCGCGAGAGCAGGCTCCAGCGACCCAGGCCGCGCGTCACGGTTCGCGGTTGACGATGCCGGCCGCGATGCTGGCGGCGCGGGTCCACCAGCGATCGCACTCCGGCGAAGCCGTCCTGCGTGGCCAAGCCCACGGCCGCCAGCTCCCACAACGCCACTGTCACCTCGGAGGGGAGCAGGCGCGTGGCGGATGACAGGTCGGAGAGAAACGAGGCACCGTGGCGGCTCAGTGCATCCAACGCGGTCCGCGCTTTCGGGCTGACCGAGGGGATCTCCTTCGACGCGGCGCGCCATCCCACCCAGGGCAGGGCCTCGCGAGCCAGCAACGAGAGCGGAATGGTGCGGGTCGCGGTTCTGCGAGGCGCGCGGCCGTCTGTCTCGTTGTTCGTACCCGCCGGCTGCGTCACGCGTGCCCACATCAACTCCCCGGACATGCACAGCTCGTCCAGCCAGTGGGAATCGTAGTCCGCGACGCGGGCGGGGAGGATGTCGCGTTCCCACGCGACCGCGGGCATGTCGAATCCCTGCAACTGATCCAAGACTTCACGCAAACCGTGGCGTCCGATAACGTGCGAGCCTGGGGCCAAGTGCGTCCACTGCAACAAGAATCGGATAAACGTCTCAGGCGTCGCGGGTTCGATCTGGCGCCGCAAGCCGTCGAGTGTCAGCCGGTGGATGCGGGCAAGCAAGCGTCTGGAACACCACTCCGTCTGGTTGCTCCCTGGCGTGAACGTGCCACGGAGCACGAAGCCTTCGTGTTCCAGTTGGAGGAGCGCCCGATCGATACGGGAGACGGGGATTCCCACGATGTGTGAGAGATCCGCCGGGACAACCGGGCCTGAGACTTCAAGCCGACCGCGGACGAGCACGAGATCGGACTCCTCCTCCGTAAATCCTTCCTTACCCCCCTTTGACAAAGGGGGGATGGGGGGATTTTCAACTCGCAGATCCTGGCGCGAGGCCTGGATCATCGGCCAGCGTTCGATGGCTACCCACAGTCGGTGTCCGCCCTGATCCGCGGCTTCGATCGCGCGCCCGGTCCTCACCAACTCATCGAATTGTAGAGCCCACGCTTGTCCCTCATCCGCCGAGATCATGCCGATCAGCATCAGCGCGTCGTAGAGCTCGTCGGCATCCCGCACCAGCGGCCAGGCTTCGCGCCGCACGCGCTCGATCGCCTCGGGGTCCAATGTCCCCAAGTCGCGGACCGACTCCAGGGTCAACGTCCTCCGCGTGGCCACGGCGCGGGCGCGCCGTTCTTCCAGCGGCGCGTCGTCCAGGAACGCGTACGGATTGGCGTTGAGAATCTCGTAGGCGAACGGCGACGGCTCACGCGTGTCGATCGCGGTGATCGCGAGCTGGCCCCACTCGATCCCGCGCAATAGTTCAACAAAACCTTTAAGGTCGCAGGCTTCATAGAGGCAGTCGTGCATGGTCTGGTTCACGAGCGGGTGATCAGGGATCGGGATATCTCCGCCCGGGAGATTCTCCGGGCACGCCATCTGCTGGGGGAACACCGAGACTATGAGGTCATCCGACCGCATGCGCTGCAAGGGCGGCGGCACGCGGCGCCCGTGCTGCTGGCGCGGCACGGCCAACGCGCGGTTGGCGTTCCAGCGCCAGCGCGTGGCGAAGATCGGCGAGCCCAGGACCGCTTGCGTCAAGACGTGCTCAGCCTGGCGGGACGGCAGCATCGCGGGCACGTCGGAAAGAGGAAAGCTCTGCTGGGGCCCCAGCGAGAGCACGATGCCGTCGTCGTCCGCGCTGGCCTGCAGCTCGAAGTCGAACGTGCGGCAAAAGCGTTTGCGGAGCGCCAGACCCCACGCCCGGTTGATCCGGCCGCCGTACGGCGAATGGATCACGAGCTGCATCCCCCCGGATTCGTCGAAAAAGCGCTCGATCAGGATGTGGTCTTGCGTGGGCAGCAGCCCCACGGCTGCGAGTTGCGCCTGCGTGTAGGCGATCATCTGGCGAGCGGCTGATTCGTCAACGAGACATTCTTCTGTCAGCCACGACACGGCCGTCTCGGGTTCCGTCACGCGTGTGGACAGGTCGCGTCGTAACTCGGACAGAGCGGCGGACAATTCGCGGGTGCGCGACGGGGCTTCCCCGCGCCAGAACGGAATCGTGGGGGGCGCTCCGTGCGCGTCTTCCACCACCACGTCGCCCGCGCGGACGTACTGGATGCGCCACGAGGTGTTGCCCAGCAGGAAGATGTCGCCGGACATGCTTTCCACCGCAAAGTCTTCATCCACTGATCCGACCACGGTCTGTTCGGATTCAGCCACCACCCGGTAGTCCGCGAGTTCCGGAATTGCGCCGCCCGAGGTGAGCGCGGTGAGTCGCGCAGCGCGCCTCGCCTTGAGACGCTTGCCGACCCGGTCGTGGTGAAGATAGGCGCCGGCGCGCCCGACCCGGGTGGCATAGCCATCCGCGAGCATGGTGACCACCTGGTCGAATCGATCGCGCGAGAGGTTCCGATACGGCCAGGCTGCGTGAAACCGTCGGAAGAGGTCGTCTTCCGGCCATTCCTCGCACGCGGTTTCGGCCACAATCTGTTGGGCCAGGATGTCGAGCGGCGCCTCCGGGATCACGACACGATCCAGGTCGCCGCGCCGGACCGATCGAAGCAACGCCGCGCACTCCATCAGTTCGTCGCGCGTCAACGGAAACAATCGTCCTTTGGGCACGTGGCCCAACGCGTGTCCTGATCGTCCCACCCGCTGGAGGAAGACGGCGATCGAGCGCGGGGAGCCGATCTGGATCACCAGGTCGATGAATCCCACGTCAATACCGAGCTCGAGCGACGCCGTGGCCACCACGGCCTTGAGGTCTCCGGATTTGAGGCGCAGCTCGGTGTTGCGTCGAATTTTCTTTGAAAGGCTCCCGTGGTGCGACAAGACCGCACCCTCGCCCAAGCGCTCGGTGAGGCGCAGAGTGACACGTTCGGCGAGGCGCCGCGTGTTGACGAACACGATTGTGCTCCGATGCGCCGCGATCAACTCGGCCACCCGCGCGTACACCTCTTCCCACTGCTCGTTGGAACAGACCGCGGCCAGCTCTAAGGGCGGGACCTCGATGGCCAAGTCCAGTTTCCGTCGGTGGCCGACATCGACGATCCGGCAATCCGGCGCGCCGTCCGGCCTCACGCGATCCGTGCCCACCAGGAAGCGCGCGATCTCGTCGATCGGCGCCTGGGTGGCGGAGAGGCCCACGCGGATCGCCCGCCGCTCGCACAGCGCATCGAGCCGAGCCAGCGACAAGGCCAGGTGTGAGCCGCGTTTGTCGCGCGCCACGGCGTGGATTTCGTCCACGATCACCGTCTCAACGGTCCGCAGCATCGCGCGACCTTTGGCCGACGTCAGCAGTAGGTAGAGCGACTCGGGCGTCGTCACCACAATGTGCGGCGGCTTGCGTACCATCCGCTGGCGCTCCGCGGCCGGGGTATCGCCCGTGCGGACCGCCACGCGGATCGGTGAAAGGCGCCGGTCAGCCCACGTGGATGCGGCCGCGCTGATCTCCTCAAGCGGGCCGGTGAGGTTTCGCTCCACGTCGTGGCTGAGCGCCTTGAGCGGCGAAACATAGAGTACGCGCGTTTCATCCGCCAGGCGTCCGTCAAGGGATCGTCTCAGCAGGCGGTCGATCGACGCCAAGAACGCGGCCAGGGTCTTCCCCGATCCGGTCGGCGCCGCGATGAGCGTATTCCGTCCCGCGACAATGTGCGGCCAACCCTGTTGCTGCGCGTCGGTCGGCGGGCCGAACCGGGTCTTAAACCAGTCGGCGACAACGGGATGAAAAGCTGAAAGGGGCATAACGACCCCTGTATCATACCGGCTTCGGGGTGGGAAAGGCACGGGCGGTAGGCATAGGATGGGGGGATTTGTGCCTCTTCGGTTGACACGGTCTCCCATGCCGACTACGATCGGCCCGCGTTTTTTGTTCGGTCGATCTATTCCAGCAGTTCACGATCGGAGGACGTATGAGCGACCTGTTGACGACGTTGTGCCCAATGTTCAAGGAAGAGGTCTACCGCCGGACGGCCCGCATCAGCAACATCGCGATATTCGGAGGAGCGGGGTTGGTCGGCGGCATGTTGTGGTACGCCATATGGGCCGACGAGTTCGGGGTGATGGAGCGCCTGTTGTGTGCGGCGGCGGTGGCGATCTTTATCGGTGCGTTGCTGTATCAGGTTTCGCGCGAGGCCGCGCGCTACGCGGGAGCCAAGGAAGCGCTCATCCGGATTGAGCGCGCGTTGGGCTTGTTCGAGCCCGGCCGACACATTCCCGCGGCGGCGATCTACCCCGAGACCTGGATGGTCCTGCCGCCCAAGTCCCGCTCGACGCGCGCGGCGTATGTTGTGCTGCCGTTGCTCGGGGTGCTGTTCGTCATCGAGATTCTCGTTGCCTAGCCTGAAGTGGCGGGGGCGGCGTGTTTGCGCCGCCCCCGCTTGCTCATCTTTGACGTGAAGTGATCCGGTTACGACCCGGCCGCGTGCACTTCCGTGGCCACAAGAGCGATGTTCAGACGGTCGATAATGGAGAGAAGTCGCAGTCGAGCCGTAATGACTCCTTCCACCGTGACGGTTTGGCCCTCCAATGCCGTGGAGAATTCCAGGCCTTCGTCGAATTCGGTGGACGCGGTCACCACTACCGTAATGTCGCCGCTCAACGGCCGTCCGTCGCGGTCACAGAAGAGTTCGGCGTTTGCCGCGACGGTCAAGACAAACGTGCCGATGCCGGGGTTGTCGGTGTTCGGCGTGACCGTTCCCACGGTTCCGGTGACCGTGGCCTGAGGGAGCACCACGATGATCCCGGTCGCGCCGCCGTGCCACGGCAGCACGGACCGGTTCACGACCAGGAAACGAACCGGGTTGGGGTCGGTGGCATCCGGCACGTGAGGCGTGAGGCGGCCCAAGACGCGAATCCGTACGCCATCGGCGACTCCATCGCAGGAAAATTCGCTCGGCAGATCAAGCCCGATCGTGTTCTCGGGCGACAGCGTGATCCCGGCCGCGGTAAACCGCGCCAGGATGTGCGCGGCCCTGATCTCCACCGACAAAGTGCCGGTGGCGCATCCACTGGCATCGACCACGGTGCCGGTCAGTCGATCGGGACGGATGCGGATCACGGCGGCGTGTACGATCGTGGGATCGGTGGTGTCGACTGATCCCCGTACATACACGATTTGACCGTTGGACAGGTCGGCGGTGTTCAGTGCTGTGCCCAGGAAAAAGACCTGGGTCGACGCGTCAAAGGTCACGGGCGTGGTGGTTTCGTCGCGGTGCAGCAGGGTGAACGTCCCCAGGGTGGGGTCGAGCTGGGTCACCAAGCCCCGCGTGAGTCGCCGGTCGACATCCACCTGGATCAGCGACGCCACAACGTGGCCCTCGGTGTCCAGCGTGCCCTCGACGTGGACGAACGTCCCCACGTTCAAGTCGGTGAACAGGACTGCGCTTCCGTCTTCGTCCACGATGACCGTGTCGTCGGTCGTCTCAACCACCACCTGGAGGAACCGACGGACGTTGAGCGTCAACGTGCGCTCTGTGTCGTCCCGGCTTGCGATCACGCCAGCTAGGTTGTCGATGGGCGGGGTGGTGCCGTCGTCGCTGGTGGGGGTGGTGCCGACGAAGATCTGCGGCCGGAGGATGAGGCGGCCGGAGCCCGTGGTCGTAAGCTTGATCGAGTCCGCCGCGGAGAAATCGAGTTGGATGGCGGTGGTCGAGTCCGAGGTGATGGTGATCGGGCCGCGGAAGTTCAGGTCAACCTTGCCGTTGGCGACCAGGTCGACCGATTGGGTGGTGCCGTCGGCAAAGGTCACGGTGGCCGCGGTGACCTGCAACCGCAGCTTGGCATAGGTGCCTTCAGGAATCGACGTAGTGGCCAGGATCTGGTTGATTCCGTCCAGGTCCAGCAGATCCACGGTAATGGGCTCACCGTCCGGGAACGGAATGTCGACGGAACCGGAGTCGCCGATCAACGCGGCCGACGACATCGTCACCGCGACCGCTTGGAACGCGTCACTGGGTGAGTCGGTTATGGCCAGGGTCACCGTGCCGGCGGCCGGTGAGTCTCCCCCGCCCGAATCGGCGCAGCCTGACAGGCCCACGAGGGCGAAGAGTCCGATGACGGCACCCAGCAGTCGGGCGCCTTTGCTGTTTAGTAGCTGTTTCATGGCGTGGTCTCCCGTGAAAAGGACGTTCGTCCCTTTCAACACCTCACGCGGGGAAAAGTTTCAGCGTCTGGGAGGGCGGTTCAGACGATTGAGCAGGCGCTGCTGGTCGCTGGGTGGGAGCTGCTGAAACCGGGGTGACCGTTCCAGGACCTGGCGGCGTTGCTCTGCGGGAAGCTGCCTGAGTCGTTCGAGTCGCTGCTGAATTCGCTCGCGCTGTTCAGGCGGCATGTTGCGCCAGGCCTGGAAGTTCTCTCGAATTCGAGTCTGCTCTTGGGGGGGGAGCTCTCGGAAGCGCTGATAGCGCTCGGCTAACTCCCGGCGCTCCCGGGGCGAGAGTTGCTGATACTTCCGCCATCGCTCGCGAAGAGCCTCGCGCTCAGCGGGAGAAAGACGCTCCCACCGTGCCCGGTTGCGTTCCAGGGCCGATGTGTCGCCTCCGCTGGCGGAGCCGCTGGCTTCCTGGGCGGAGGCCACACCGGATGGGAGCACCGGTCCCAGCGTCAGCACGCCGAGCATGCAAAGCAGCACGAGTATGCGACTCATATCAAAACTCCTCTTCAGGCGTGTTCGGCGTACCCACGGCGCCGAGCACGTCCACGGTGTCCAGCAAATCGAGATTTTCGATCAAGTCCAGGTTCTTGATGAGTTCGTCGTCCGCCGAAGGCTGCTCGCCTCCCCCGTGTTTCGTCGCGGCCGGACTCGCGTCGTCCGGCCTGGGCTGTGGCGCGGAAGACGAATCTGCTTCCGGCTTGGGTTGTGCGGCCGCCGGTGCCGCGGTTACGGTCCACGCGATCAGCACCACGAGCAGAACACGGCTTACCACGCGACATCCGTTCCGATGGCCAGCTTGTAAACCGGCTCCGGGTCCAGGTCAGTGCGGTAAAACGATCCTGGAACCAACACGTCGGCCTCGAGACGGGCGGTGAGCCAGTCCGTGAGCGCGTACGCCCATTCGGTGTCGATCTCCACTCCGTAGTGGCGGCCCGAACCGTCCGTGGCTGGAAATTCCGACCAGAGATCCGCGGCGACCACGCGCAGCGTCGCGCGTTCGATGGCCATGTTGGCCGTCAGCACCCCGGCCAACACGCCGCGGCCCAGCACGCCGGAAGCGGTGGGGGTGCCGGAGGTGAAGGCCGAGTCGATCCCGCCGTTGAAGAACAGGTTGGTGGCGTCGATCAGCGGGTAGATGCCGACGAAGGCCTCGTATCGTCGGTCGCGCAGCACGGCGATCGGCCCCCTGGAGTCGCCGCCGGTATACAGGCCCGTGGCGCCGAGGGTCAGACGATGGTTCACACGGTATGTGGCCGAGGCCTCGGCCGCTTTTCCCAGCAGGGTGATGGTTTCCTCGCGGGCCAGCTGCGGGATCGACGGGTTGACGACCCCGCTCAGCGTGCCGGTTTGCAGCACGGCGAGCGCATCGAAAGTCCAGTCACCGCTCCGCGCCGCGCCGTCCACGATCCAATACATCAGCGACCCATCGTCCGGCCGGAACGGTGCGTTGTCGAGGGCCAGGCGAATGTTGGTGGGCAACAGGGTGGGAATCGTGGCGTTCCGGTCCCACAATCGGGAAACGGACACGGATACGCGGCCTGCGAACGGGAACGACAGGTCGACGCGTCCTCCGGCATACAGGCTCTGGTCCTCGCGCAGGACGCCGTCTTCATCCAGCCCCGCGCTGAACGCCTTGACGTCAACGCGGGGGCTCGTTGTCCCGACCGCGAGGTTCCCGGCCACGGCGGGCTGATACGAATCCAGCACCAATCCGCGGCCGATCACCAGGCGCTGCTTGCCGGCTTTGATCCACGACGAGCCGCGACTGGCCTTGAGCCAAGCCTCGTCGATGAAGCGGGTGGTTCCCCACCGGTCTTCGACCGAGCCGTCATCCAGCGTCTCGCGCGAAATCTCGCGCGAGGCCAGGGTGAGGACCCCTTCAAGCGCGTCGAGGGGGCGGACCGACAGGGTGGCCGTGACATAGCCCAGGAGCCTGGACTCGTTGTGATCGAGTGATTGATCGAGCGCGGGGTTGATGTTCCACACCGCCTCGTAGCGACCTGCCAGCAGGCCGCTCACCGAGTACCACGACCGCTTCGGCTCGGCGGAGGGCGTTTCGGCGGCCGACTCGGTTCCGGTATAGATCAACATGAAGAGCGCGCCCATGGTCGCCAGCCGGCTACGGATCATCAAGCAGCAACAATACGTCGAGATCCTCGACGACCTCAATATCCGTCAGCATCTCTCGCGATTCCACGAGGTCCAACTGTGCGACCAACTCGGGGCGCTCGTGCCGGTCTTGTTGCCACACGACGACCGGGATCACGGCCGCGAGGGCAACGGCCAGGACTGCGGCGGCCCGTAGGGACCAGACCGGCAGGCGGCCCCAACCCAGACTTGGCGTACCGGGGGCCGCGGCAATCTTAGTCCAGACGCCTCGGGCAAATTGCGACGACGGTTGCGGTGGCTCAACGACCTTCAGCAGCGCCCAGGTAGCCCCCAGCCGATGCGCTTCAGCCCGGCAGGCCGTGCAACCCGCCAGATGCGCGGCCACATCGGGCGTCGGACTGTCCAATTCTGCGCCAAGTTGACGGCGTACCGCCCGACATTTGGGAGCCAAGGCAGCGTGGTGTTGATCAGGAGCCATTTTTCTGCATCCTTTCATGAGTCAGAACCCGCAAGTGCCCAAATAGTTTCATGGTTTCTCCCGAACGTAGGGGGCCAGGCGGTCGGCCAACAGCGCGTTGGCTCGGTGCACCCGCAGCTTGGCCGCGGTCACGGAACAGCCCAGAATGTCGGCGATCTCGTCATAACTGAGTTCCTCGTAGCGCCGGAGAATCACGGCAAAACGCAGGCGCTCGGGGAGAGCGGCCACCGCTCGAGCCACGACACGCTGGAGCTCCCGGCGTTCCAGGTCGGCTGCGGGATCCGGGAATCGAGTATCGGGTGGATCAGGGGCGGAATCTTGCGCGTCGGCGTCGTCGCCCGCAAAGGGAAGCCATCGTCGGAGTGCTTGTGCTCTCGCATGATTCAGGCACACCCTGCGGGCAATGGTGTATAGCCACGTGGAGAACTTCGCGTTCGGTTCATACCGCGTCGCGGCACGGTAGACCCGGACGAACACGTCCTGGGCCAGATCCTCGGCATCCGCGTCGCGACCGATGGTCCGGGCGATGACGTTCAGCAGCGGCCGTCGATACTTGTCGATCAACACATCAAACGCCGCGCGGTCTCCGTCGCGGACGCGCAACATGAGGACCACATCGGGATCGGAGAGAAATTCCATGCGCCGCAAGGATAGGGAAACGAGCCGGGTATGGCAAGCTGCTCCCTGCAGGCTGTTGAAAAAGTCCGTCCGCTGCGTTCTCGGACCCGTCGGAATCCTCACGTACGCACCCAGTACGCTCCGGTTCCGGCGGGTCCTGCGGCCTTGCGGCCGGAGCTTTTTGAACAGCCTGGACGCGTTGTCTCAACGCGCGCTAGAACAATCGTCCAGCGCCGTGGTAGGCTAGGCCCGCACACCCACCAGGAGAGACGTCATGGCTCAGGCGTACGGCATCCGAACGACAGTGAAGACATCCTACGACGACACCATTCCCCGCGTGACCGAGGCGCTCAAACAAGAGGGCTTCGGGATTCTCACGCAAATCGACGTGAAGGACACGCTGAAGAAAAAACTCAACGTGGATTTCCCCAAATACATCATCTTGGGCGCGTGCAACCCGCCGCTGGCCCACAAGGCGCTGTCGTCGGAGACGGAGATCGGCTTGTTGTTGCCGTGTAATGTCATCGTGTACGAGGGCAAGGACGGCCAGACGGTCGTGGCCGCGCAGGACCCCGATGCCGCGCTCGGGATCGTGGGCAACCCCGCGCTCGCGCCGATCGCCAAAGACGCGCGCGAGCGCCTGGCCCGGGTGATTGCATCGCTCAAAGCCTGAGCCGGCTAGGCCGGCTAGCGACAAATTTGTCTGACAAATTTGCCTGACAAGTTTGTCAAAACCCTGATTCTGACGCCAAACTCTCTGGCGCTCGATCGATCGACCAAAATCTGAAACCCACCGAACTTTGTGATTTAGAAAAGGAATATCCTCGCTAGGCCCACGGCGTTCGCGGCCCGTGGTTGGTGGCACATTGCTTGCGTTTTTTTTTAGAGCGTAGAGCGGGGTCAGCCCCTGACTTGTGACAAGTGTCGCATGTACGCGGTCGGCTGAAACTCGAATATAGATATGGCGAGACCACTGCGGATCGAGTACGAGGGAGCGTTCTACCACGTGACCTCGCGCGGCAACGATCGCCAGCCAGTTAGTTTCGGAGCGCGCGACGTCGCGCAGTGGCGGGAGTACCTCGGCGAGGCGATCGTGAGATACGACTGCCGCGTGCATGCCTACGTCTTCATGACCAACCACTACCACCTCGTGATCGAGACTCTGCGGCCGAATCTGAGCCGCGCCATGCACTTTCTCAATGGTTCGTACACGACGTACATCAACACCAAGCACCGGCGCAACGGGCACTTGTTTCAAGGGCGCTTCAAGGCGTTGGTGGTGGATCGCGACGCCTATCTGCTCGCCCTGTCGCGCTACGTGCATCTCAACCCGGTGCGGGCCGGGCTCGCGGCGCGGCCCGAGGCCTACCCCTTCAGCAGCTATCGCGAGTTCGTGACGGGGACAGGCGATGGATTGGTCACCACCGACGTGACCCTGGGCCTGATGCCGGGCGATCGGCACCGCGCGGCGGATCGCTACCGCCGGTTTGTGGAGGACGGGATGAAGCAGCCGCCGGCCGACCCATTGGCTCAGCGCCACGGCGGGCTCATCGTGGGCAGCGAGGCGTTCGTCCGCCAGGTGCTCGGCCGAGTGGACCGCGGGCGATTGGCGCGGACCGAGGTGTCAGGGCGACGCGCGTTGACGCGGGACGTGAACCGGGAGGAGGTCGTGCGGGCGGCGAGCGAGGTGTGTCAGGTGTCGCGGTCTGAGATCTTGGCCTCGCGAACACCGCGTGCCGACGCTCGGAGCGTGGCCATCTACGTCCTCAAAAGAACGACGGGCCTGACGAACCGTGATTTGGGGCAGTTCTTCGGCGGCGTCGGGCCCTCGGCGATCGCCCAGACCGCGCGACGAGTTGCGGCGCGTCTGGGTGGGGATCAGCGGCTGGCGGAGACGGTTGACCGCGTCCTGTCACAAGTCAAGGGCTGACCCCATTGAAGTCGGGATTCAGGTCTAGTATGGTTCGCGGTCTCACCTGCTGGAGTGCCCGTGGTGGAAGGCTTCCTCCCAGCCTCCCGGCCTTCGAAGGCGGTCAGCGTCGCGCACCTCGGCCTCGTCGGAGCGCTGCTGGGGGTCCTGCCGAACCCGGCGTGGGCTGGGACCTTCTCCTTGTTCCAGAAGACGTATACCCGGGGGACCGGCGCGCCGATCACCGAGGTCGATACGCTCGCGGTACGTGATCCCAGCACGACCTATCTCCTGAGGGTCTACAACGGCGGGCTGGTCGATGCGCCCACGGAGTTTGTCTCCAGCTCGGTGATCGCGATCAACGGCGCCACCGTGCTGGGGCCCAGCGAGTTCAATCAGAACGTCCAGTACATTGAGGAACCGGTCTCGCTGACCGCGTCCACGACCCTGAGCGTGGAAGTGCGGGGCAAGCCTGGCGGCCTGATCACCCTGGTCATCGAGGGCCGGGACGATACCCCACCGATGATCACCGCGAGCGTGACCCCCGGGCCCAACGCGGCGGGCTGGCACCGGATAGCGCCGACGGTCTCGTTCTCCTGCGTTGATGCCACATCAGGCGTCGCCTCGGTGACGGACCCGATCACGGTTGCGGCCGAGGGCGTCAACCAACCGATCACCGGCACCTGTACGGATGTGGCTGGAAACAGCGCGCAGGCTCAGGTGACGATCAACCTGGATCTCACCGCGCCGGTCATGAGTTTCGCGACCGATCCTGCTCCGAACGCAGCGGGCTGGCACCGGACCGATCCCACGGTGAGCTTTGGTGCGACCGACGCGCTCTCGGGTATCGACACGATCTCGCCGCCCGTGACCGTCACGACCGAGGCCGGCAATCAGGGGATCACGGGAACCGCGACCGACCGCGCGGGAAACTCGGCGTCGCTGACCGTACCCGTGTCCCTGGACAAGACGCCGCCTGGCGTGCAGATCGTCGCCCCCACCCAGGGCCAGTTCTTTGCCGCGTCGCCCATCACGGTGTCGGGGACCGCGAGCGACACCCTATCGAGCTCCACCGTCACGCTGAGTGGCCAGCCGGTCACCGTGGCCGGGGAGCAGTGGAACACGAGTATGGCGCTGGCGGGCGGGCTCAACACGATCACAGCGGTTGCGCAGGATGCGGCCGGCAACCAGGCCTCGGCCAGCGTGCTGGTCACGCTGGACAATGTGCCGCCGGTGATCACGCTCGATACGCCGGTGGATGGCAGCGCCACCAATCAGCCCACGCTGGCCGTACGCGGCACAATTACAGACAACGGCCTCTTGGCCTCGGCCGAGCTCCGGTGTCCTGGAGCGGCTGACAGCACGCCGTTGGACGTGCAGGCTGGCGACTTTACCGCCTCGTGCACGCGTTCCGACGATGGGCCCGCCGCGCTGACCATCGTGGCGGTGGACGCGGCAGGCAATCGCGCGGAACAGGGCGCGACCGTGACGCTGGATCGCGTGGCACCCGCGATCACCGCATCGATCACGCCGGCACCGAACGCGGCCGGCTGGCACCGCGCCGACGCCACGGTCACCTTTACGTGCACCGACGCGCTTTCGGGGATCGCCACCTGCCAGAATCCCGTTACGGTTTCGACTGCAGGCGCTGGCCAGATTATCTCCGGCACCGCGACTGATCGCGCGGGCAACAGCGCTTCAACCTCGATGACCGTCAACCTGGACCGCAAGCCTCCCACCATCACGGCCGCGGTCAGTCCTGCGGCCAATGCCGTGGGCTGGCATCGCACCGACCCAACCATCACTTTTACGTGTCTGGATGATCTGAGCGGTGTTGCCGTGTGCCCGCCGGCGCAGATCGTGGGCACCGAGGGAGCCGGTCAAACTGTGACTGGCACGGCGGAGGATGCGGCCGGCAATGCGGCCACCACCACGGTCAGCATTGCGCTGGACAAGACGCCTCCGGCGCTCACGGTCACCACGCCAGCGGATGGCCAGTTCGTAGCCAGTTCTCCGGTCACCATTTCGGGCACGGTGAGCGACGCGCTCTCCGCGCCAGTCGTCACCGTGAATAGCCAGCCGGTCTCGGTCACCAACGGGCAATGGACAGGCCAGGTCGCGTTGGCCGGTGGCGCGAACACCATCGCGATCGTGGCCACGGACGCGGCGGGCAACCAGACCACAGCCACGCGCACCGTGATCTTGGATCACACGCCGCCGGTCATCGCGCTCGACGCGCCGGCAGACGGCCTCATCACGAACCAATCCCCGGTGGCGGTGCGCGGGACGGTCAGCGACGATGGCCAGATCGCGTCGATTGAGCTTTCTTGCGCAGGCGCGCCGCAGGCAGTGCCCGCCCAGTCAGGAGCGTTCGTGGCGTCGTGCCCGCTGGGTGGGGAAGGCCCGAAGGTCCTGTCGCTGACCGTGCGTGATGCCGCGGGCAACCAGGCGTCGGTCGAGCGGCATCTGGTTTACGACACCACGCCGCCTGGTTTGACCGTGACCAGCCCTGCGAATAACCTGCTCACCAACAATCCCGCAGTGCGCGTTGCGGGCACGTTGGATGACCCCACTGCCAGCCTGGTGGTGGGCGGGGTCTCCGCGCCGGCCGCAGCCTCGTGGAGTGCGGATCGCCTGCTGAGCGACGGCCCGCACACCCTCGACATCGTGGCCACGGATCCGGCCGGCAACGCCAGTACTGTCACCCGCACCGTGACCATCGACACCGCACCGCCGGTGATCACGCTGGATGGAACGGATCGTGCGGTGACGGCCACAGCCGCTCTCACCGTGTCGGGAGGCGTGAACGAGGCCATCATGGCCATCACGGTGAACGGGGTGACGGCTGTTGTCAGCGGGTTGCGCTTTGAGGCGAGCGTCACGCTGACCGAGGGCGATAACTTGCTGACCGTCGTCGCCGCGGACGTGGCTGGCAACTCCGCCAC
The DNA here is from genome assembly GCA_040757335.1 of Nitrospirota bacterium. Taxonomy (NCBI): domain Bacteria; kingdom Pseudomonadati; phylum Nitrospirota; species Nitrospirota bacterium. Next base: position 16,557 of record JBFLXB010000034.1, read on the forward strand.
CGCTATTCGGACCGTCACGCTGGACACCCAACCACCGCACCTGATCATCACGACTCCGGCCCCGGGCGCGCTGACCAACAGCCGCACGATCCGTGTGGCTGGAACCGTTGACGACCCCAGCGCCACTGTGACCGTGAACGGCCAGCCAGCGCCCATCACCGGGAGCGCCTGGGAATACACCGTGTCCCTGGCCGAGGGCGATAACGCGGTTGCCATCCGGGCGGTCGATGCGGTGGGCAACGGCGCGACGCGAGCTCTCTCCATCGTGGTGGACTCGATCCCTCCGGTCGTGCAGGCGAACGCGCCCGCCGACGTGGCCGCGGGGGAGAATGTCACCCTGGTCGGCTCGGCCGACGATGCGGGCGGGCTGGTGCGCCTCATCTTGGCGATCGGCAACGTGACCGTGGCCGACGCCACGCTGGCCGACCCGCACGCCTCGCGCCAGGGCGCGTACACCATCCCGGTTACGGCCGCGGTAGGGGACACCGTGACCTTGACCGTGACCGCCGTCGACCGCGCGGGAAATTCAGGCACGGCCACCGCCACGTTGCGGGTGACCGCCGCAGCCACGCTGCCAGGGTTTGTCCATGGGGAGGTGTTCGACGATTCGCTGGGGCTACCGATGGCCGGCGCGAACGCATCGGCCGCCGGAGCGACCACCTCGGTGGGTGACAACGGCATCTACCTGCTCACACAATCAGCCGGCAGCGTGGTCGTGCGAGTGACCAAGCCAGGCTATACCGCATCGGAGCGCAAGGGCACGGTTCAAGCCGGCCGCAAGCTCACGCTCCTGGATGCGCGCCTCACGCCCGTCGATCCCAACGAGGTCACCCTCGATGCAGGGGGCGGGGTGGCGCCCGGCGCGTCGGCGCCGATCCGACTCGACGTGCCGGCCGGCTTGTTCCAGGTCCCGACCGCGGTTCGGGTCACCACGCTCTCACGCCAAGGCCTCGTCGCACCCCTGCCATTGGGGTGGACGCCGATCGCAGCCGCCCAGATCGACGCGTCGATCACGACGTGGACCATTCCGGCGACGTTCGTCGTCTCGCGCGCCGTGCCCTCGACCGCGGCCGTTACGGTGGTGCGCTACGATGAGGCCAGCCACCAGTGGGTGGTCGTGGGGCCCGCGCGCTGGTCGGCGTCCACCCTGGACATCGATCTGTCCGGCCCGGGGCAGTTCGCGATGGTGCTGCCCGATTCCGGAACCGTGGCGCCGCCCGCACCCATCGCGGGGCAGCCGTTGGCCGGGAGCGTTAGCGCGGGCTATCCTGACGGCATCGCAGCCACGGGCAGCGTGGTGCCGCGCGCCGCGCCACCGAGTACGGAGGGGCCGATCCAGCCCGCAGCCCAGGGCACGGTGACGCTGACCCAGGCCGCAGGCACCGCGCCACTCCCCAGCGGGATGGTGCTGACCGCCGCAGTCACCGAGCGCTTCGATCCGCGCCAGGGCGAGGTCGTGATCGGCCCGGGCTACCGGGAAGATCTGATCCTCTACCGGATGACGGACGACGGCGTGCACGGCAACCTGACCGCGACGTTCCCCATCACGCCGTCGCAGCGCTATAGCTTGAGCGAGTTGCTCCTGGGCACGATCACGCTGGACATCCGCACCCACGAGGGCGACACGCCCGCGGCCGTGGTGGGGTCAGCCGGCGCCACCGTAACCACGCCCGAGGGCGCGTATCTGTCGATCCCGTCCCTGGCCCTGACAGCGGACATCCCCGTGGGGTTCACGGTGCTGCCCGCGCCCTCGGTGCCGGTCCCCAGCGAGTGGCAGGCCTTGGCCGCAGTGGCGTTGGACCTCCCGCAGACCGTGTTGGGCTCGCCGGCTACGTTGACGGTCCCAACCCCCGCGACGTACCAGCCGGGGAGCCAACTCCTCATCGCCCAGATCGTGCCGATCGGGGGCAGCCAACGCCTGCGTCTGGTGGCGGTGGGCCGGGTCAGCGGGGGACTGGTGACGACCGAGACCACCGTTTCCGGAATCACACTGCCCGGCATTCGGCAAGGCGGAGAATACGTGATCCTCCGACCGCCGGCACCCGTGGGGTTCATCAGCGGCGTGGTGCGCGGCAACGACCAGGCCGCGCGCGCGGGAGCGGTGGTTGACGCGAGCGGGCTCCCGCTGGTGGATCAGACCGGCGCGGATGGTCGCTACGTGGTGGTCGGGGTGGTGGGTGCGAACACGGTCACGGCCCAGGATCCGACCACCGCGGAACAGGCATCGGCCGCCATCGAGATCTCGCAGCAGGATGCGGTGGTGGTCCGCGACCTGACGCTGGCCGTGGTGCCCTTTGCCGTGACCACGATCGAGCCCGCGCAGGGCGCAACCGGCGTGTCGATCCGCGCCATTCTGCGGGTCACGTTCAACCGCGCCGTGGACACCGCCTCCCTCACCGCGACCGCCATCACGCTTCGGGATACCGCCTCCGACGTGGGCGTGCTGGCCATTGCCAGTGCGGATGGCACCCAACTCACCCTCTACCCCCGCGCCCTGGTGGGCAACACCACCTACACCCTGACGTTGACCACCGGTCTCAAGGACCGGCTCAGTCGCCCGCTGGCCGCGGCCGCGACCACATCCTTTGCCACCGCCAATGTCATCCCGCCGCCGCGGCCTGCGGCCGGGCGGATGAACGTGAGCTTCCCGGACGACGCCGGGATGATCACGGTGACCGCCACACAAGGCACCGTGGACCCGGTGTACCCCGTGGTGCTCTTGAACCTCGCCACCGGCGAGACCACGTCCGTCACCGTCTTGGCCGACGGCAGCTTTACTGCCCGCATCTTCGGCTCCATCGGCGACGAGCTGCAGCTCTTGATTCGGGATGCCGACGGCAACCAAACGGTTGCAGACCTCCCGCCCATGCGGGCAGCCGACGGCCGGACGTTCGTTGGCACTACCGGCGGCGAGGTGGGCGGCCCGGATGACTCTCGCCTCGTCATCCCTGCCCAAGCGCTCAAGGTCCCCGCAGTCTTTACTCTGACGCCTGTCTCGTTGTCTGATCCGAGCGCCCCCTCGCCCCCTCCCCCGCTCCCCCCATCGGTGTTGACGATCGGAGCCTGGCGCATCACCAGCCAGGGCATCCCGTGGCGGGTGGAGGCCACCTTTGCCGTACCCAAGCCGGCTGATTTTCCCACCGGCGCACGGCCGTTTGTCCTCAAACGGCTCACGTTGCCGGATGGGACGGAGCGCTGGGCCATGATCACCACGGCCAAGGTCGTGGGCAACGAGATCGTCACTGCGAGCCCGCCGTTCCCGGGCGTCACCAGCGAAGGCACCTATGCCGTGGTTGCCTATCCCGCGGGCGTACAAACGGTCGTGGTCTCGGGCATTGTCTTCCGGGACAGCAACTCCAACGGCGTGTACGACGGGGGCGACGTGGTGGCCGCCGGGGCCTATGTCGGCGAGGGCAGCTTTGCGAGCCTTGCCGCCGCGCCCTCGCCGCTGGCGGTGGCGCAGGCCGACGGCACCTATGCGCTGCTCTTGAGTGCGCCAGGCGGCAGCACCTCTTTCACCGCCCCCGTGACCGCGCTCGATCCGCGGGGCACCTTGAGCCGTACCGAAACCTTGCCCACCATTGACCCGACCACGACCAGTTCGTTGGCGGCCAATGTGCTGCTGGAAGACCTCGTGGTGAGTCGGCAACAAGATCAGGCTGCGCCGACACTGAGCCTCGCGGCCAAGGGGCCAGAGCTGTTCGCAGGCACCAGCCTGGTGAACAGCCCCCTCACGCTGAGCCTGACCGCCCAGGACGACCAGCTCGTGGCGAGCCTCGCGCTTACGCAGAACGGCCAGGTGCAGACCCTGGCACCGCAAGGCTTGGGCACGGAGCGAACCACGGCGGACGTGACCCTGACGCCGCTCGATCCCGGCCTGCTGACCTTGGTGGCGACCGTGGACGACCTCACCGGCAAGCGCGCGACGCAGCGGCTCACGCTCCGGATCGTGACCGCCAGCGAACGCAGCCAACTGCCGCCGCCGATCCCCAACACGCCGCCCACGGCCGTCACCGCCGGGATTTCCCCGCCGGATGGCTCCACGGATCTCACCATCGACACGGTGGTCCGGATCCCGTTCTCCGAGCCGGTGCAGGCCACGGCCACCGCTCTCTATCTCCAAGACCGGGCGACCGGCCAGACCGTGCCGGCTGAAATCGGTGGGACCGGGGCCGAGATCATTCTGACCCCCACCGGCTATCTGCACTACGGCGCGACCTACGACGTCGTGCTCACAGATCAGATTACCGACACCGAGGGCAAGCCGTTGGCCAACCCGCTCTCCGTGAGCTTTTCCACTATGCCGCTGAGCGTCGTGAGTCGCACCCCACTCGCCAACGGCCGCGGCGTGTCTCTCGACGGGACCACGCTCATCGGTCTGGAACAGACCCAGGGACTCGTGACCCTCGATGTCAGCGAGCCAGGCGCGCCCATGGCACTGGGACGCCTCGATCTCTTGGGCCAGACCAACAATGGGTTCGCGCTGGGCCAGGAAGCCGTGGTCGTCGCGCACAAGTACGGCACGCAGACCTTCGGGACGGGCGCGTTAAGTCTCGATACGTTTGACGCGGGGTTGGCGGCCGGCACGTTCGGCGGGTCGTCCGGCTTTCCCGTGGATGTGTCCTCCTCGGTCAGCGCCTCGGCGCTCTTCGGGCTCATTCGCCTGGTGGATGTCGGCACGCCGACGGCGCCGACCTTTGTGAAGGGGGCCGCCATCACCTGGCCGCCGAACCCCGAGATCGAGCAAGTCTTTGGCCGGAGCCCGGGCGAAGGGATCCCGTTGCGGGTCGCGGTGGTCGGGCCGACTGCGTATGTGGCCGTCGTGCCGACCGGCATCCAGGTGGTGGACCTCGCCACGCTCAAGACCCGCACCGACCGCCGCACCCCGATCGTGCAACAGACCGTGAGCATCGGCGGCGCCCCGCGCGACGTGGCCGCGGCGGGCGACCTGGTCCTGGCCGTGAGCAACCAAGGCCTGACCGTACTCAACGGCGCGGCCTTTGGCGAGCGCCTGGCCACGCTGCCCCTGCCCGGCGCCTTCCGCGTGAGCGCTGCCTCGGGGTACCGCGTGCTCGATCCGCTCACCGGCGCTGAGCAGGACAAGACCCTGGCCCTGGTCACCGCGGGCTCTGTGCTCCATGTCGTGGACGTGACCGCCCCCGCGTCGCCCACGGTGCTGGGCTCGCTCAATCTCGGCGAACCGCTGTTCAGCATCATCGGCATCCCCGGAAGGCGAATGGCCTTTGCAGGCAACGGGTTCAATACCCTGCATGCCATCGACCTGACCGATCCCACGAAGCCCAAGCGCATTGGCCTGCTCAAGGGCGAAGTGGCCCCGCGGTATTTGGCCGCGGATGAACAAACAGTGTTCCTGTCGGACGATGTGGTGGCCGTGCAGTATTGGGCGGAGGGGACGGTGAAGTTTGTGGATCCGACAAACGACCAGCAGACGTACGACGGGGCGGTGACAGATGGGGTGACACGGCTGAAGGTGCGGGTCACCGGCCAGGTCTTGGAGGGCCGCGACACGGTGTCGCTGCAGCTTAAGGACCCCGCGCACCGGAGCACCGACGTGGGCCTGGGCGGGCTCTGCGTGCTCGGCACGGCCGCCGGCCAGGCATGCGGGGCCACCCGCTTACCGGTCCCCGTCACACGACCTGCCGGCGAGCCGGCCTATGCCGAAGCCCTCTACCAGGTGCCGGAGACGTTCGTGCGGTTTGGGTCGGATGACCTCAAGGCCAAGGACGAGCCGGCGGCCAGCCGGTTTGTGGATGTCACGGTGTTGGACACCAGCAACATGGAGTTGGTGTCTCGGGTGCTGCGGCTCAAACGACCGCCGGTGCTGCTGGTGCATGGGGTGTGGGCGGATCCCACGACGTGGAGCTTCTTGGATACTTCCTTGAAGGAAGGCGGGAAGTTTCGAACGCTCCTGGCTGATTACAGTACTAACAACGCGGGTCATTTTAGCGAGAATTACGGCGTAATTGGTGAGTATTTAGAGCAACTGGTGGGCGACGTCACGGCTCAACGGCTCGCGGGGACCAAGGCCGACATCATTGGCCACAGCATGGGCGGTCTGCTGGTTCGTGAATATTGCCGAAACGAGTCGGATATCTGCAAGAGGCGTCTCCGCAAATTGATTACGATCGACACCCCCCATAAGGGCAGCGAAGCGGCCAAGGTCGTCCAGGCGGTCCGCGACCAGCGCGCTCCGACGAGTCTCGGCCTCCCTGATTTCACATACGATAATCCCACCTGCCGGCTTTTGATTCCCCTCCTACATAAGAACGGGATGGTCACCACGGGTGGCGCGGTGGATGATCTGGCCTCCGGAAGCTCAGCCTTACAAGCAAGTAACCAGGAGCGACTGGGCGTGCCAAGTCATGCCGTGGTTGGCCTCACCGACCCTGGAATCATCTCCCATAACCGGCAAGTCCGCGGTCTGTGGATTGGCCTGATGCTCTTCTGCGGATTGCGGGCGGACCCTGAGATGGGCGTGACAGCAGACCAGCTGCCCGTCTTTGCTCGGGACGTGGGCCGCGTGGTCGAAGACCTCATTACCGTGGGCCAGACGACGGTCGAAGTCGGCGGCATCATGTTTAACGCCCTACGAGATTGTGTCGGTGTGACGGCCGACTCGGGCGGGACGTTTCTAGGTCTCGTTCAAGCAGGGATTGTGTGCGCTGACAGCACCGCGTGGGCCGCGCTCAACGTCCCAGCGGCTATTGTGCAAAATGTTCGCGACTACTTGACGGCGGTGTCCCAAGGAGGGAATATCGGCCTCCCAACCCTATGGAACGAACCCAACGACCGTATCGTGTCGCGAACCAGCGAGCAGGGCGGACTGGCCTCCGGAGCAGTCCACGAAACTCCCAGCGTTGACCATCTCACGGTCCACCAATCTTCCGCGGTGGCGTCACATGTCCAACAGCGGTTAGAGGAACCTGCGACAATGGCAGCACCAGGATCGTTTGTGTTGGAAGGCTTCGGACCATAAGGAGCGATACATGCAAAAACGGATAGGGCCACTGGCGAGTGGCTTCCTTCTCTGGACGGTATGCTTCTGGCCAGTCGATGGGTGGGCCTTTCGGTTGACAAGCCCAGCAAGCGGAGCCCAGGTTGAAGCTGGCAGCACGGTCACGGCCCGGTTGGACCCAGAAGGTGCCGGCGTACTCATCGGTGTGCTGTTTAGCTCGTCGGGAAGGGGAACTAGCGTGGACGATCCGGCCAACAATTCGGAGGTCGACGTCCTGCCGCCGTACACCTGGACCTTTCAAGTCCCGCCCAACTACGTCGGCCCCCTCACGATTTCAGCAATCGGGCGCGTGCTGGGTCAGAAGACCGGTACGGCGCCTGAAGCGGAGGTGACGATTCAGGTGGTCCTGCCAGCCAACGTGACCTTAAACGCCATTCGCGTGCGGGATGATCAGCGGATCCTGTTCATGCGTGTTGGAGGCAAGCGGAAAAGTTATGTCTATGGCCAGTTCTCGGATGGGGTTGAGCGTCTGGTGTCGTCGACGACAAGTGGAACCCGATACGAAGTTGCCGATCCGAGTATTGCCGTCGTCGATGGCGAGGGTGTTGTGACCATGTTGGCGACCGGAACCACCACGATCACGATCACGAACGGCGACAAACGGCTACAGATTGAAGTGCGGCCGGCGCCCGCTCTGTAGCTATGCCAGGAACCGAAAAGGGAACCGGAACCAGAAAAGGAACCAGAAAAGGGGGAACCAGAAAAGGACCAGGGGACAGGACAGGCTACTTTTCTGGGGAGGGTTTATGAGGGCGACCGCGAGCGCGGAGCGTCGGGACCGAAAAGGGGACAGGCTACTTTTCGAGGTGTGGTTTGGGTGGCCTCCCGCGTGGGCGAATGGTGGGTTGCAGGCCAAGGGTGCGGGCGACCCGCGCGATCCAGTCGGGCGCGCCAAACGGGGCTTGGCGGTTCACGCAGGTGCGGAGTTGACTGAGGTCATCATCCGGGAGCGGGGTGGCGAGCCAGCGGAGCCCCCAGTCGTCGGGCGGGGTGACGGGCCACGGATCGGGGGGATACGCCGCATTCAGGCTGGACCAGGGCCAGTACGCGGCGTGGGTCACGAGCCCCGCCCGCACGGGGTTGAGTAGGACATAGCGGAGCACCGTGAGTACGTGAATGTCTTGTTGAATGGGAAAGCTCTTGAATCGCCCTTGCCAGACATGGCCGCTACTGTGGTCGTGCCGATGGTAGCGGCGGACGTGACTGGTCAGCCACCACGGCATCAGCGCACGGAGCGCGTCGGGCGTCTGGGGTTGCAGCACGAGGTGGAAGTGGTTCGGCATCACGCAGAAGCCGAGCAGCGCCACCTGGAACGTGTGCTTGGCAGCGTAGAGGAGGTCGCAGAACACGCGGTAGTCAGTGTCCTTGTGAAAAAGGGTGGCGCGACCGTTGCCGCGATTGAGGACATGGTAGGCGAGGCCGGGCATCTGCCCGCGGGGGATGCGAGGCATGGCCGGGATCGTACCGCATCACGGGATGGGGGGGCCAGAAAAAGTAGCCTGTCCCCTTTTCGGTCCCCTGGCCGGGATCGTACCGCATCACGGGATGGGGGGGCCAGAAAAAGTAGCCTGTCCCCTTTTCGGTCCCCGTTTGCCCAATTCCTAAGCGACGCGAGAGAGGAACTTGGGTACGAGCCATTTCTTGGGCCAGCCCACGATGAGCAGGCTGTCGGTAGCCAAGCGCTGCAAAGACTGGCAAGTTTCACACTCCCGATTCCGATGCATGCGGTAGTCGGTAAGACACCCGACAATCACTACGGATACAAGCTTGGTCTTATGTGGCATCTACTCTGGCAGTATTTCTACCTCGTTCCGGATGACTCTTTTCCGCTGACAGGTCAGAGGGTAATTGTGCCACCTGAGGGTCAGCCCGTAACCATAGATGTAGACTATAGGCCGGTCTTTCAGGTGATATGGGATCCGGATCACTTTCCAGTAGGTGGCGATCCGGATCACGGTCGAAGCGATCGGCTGGTCTCCATGAGAAGCCAGCGGGATGGGAGTCACGACCATGCATCAGTCATTGCGGGGGTAGATCATGTCACCTTACACGGCGACCCAGAGTATCCACTAAGAAGGAACCAGAAAAGGGGACAGGCTACTTTTCTGGGGAGGGTTTATGAGGGCGACCGCGAGCGCGGAGCGTCGAGTGCAGGCCGAGGGCGGTGGCCATGCGCGCGATCCAGTCGGGCGCACCGAACGGGGCTTGGCGATTCACGCAGGTGCGCACCTGCGTGAGGTCCTCCTCGGGCAACGGACTGGCGAGCCAGCGGAGGGCCCAGTCATCGGGCGGGACCAGCGGCCACGGATCGGGCGGATACGCGGGGTTGAGGCTGGACCAAAGCCACTGCGCGGCACGCGTGACCAGGCCCGCCCGAACCGGGTTGAGCAGCACGTAGCGGATGACCGTGAGTAAGTGGTCGTCTTGCTGGATCGGAAAGCTCTTGAACCGGCCTTGCCAGACATGCCCGCTACTGTGGTAGTGCCGATGGTAGCGACGGACATGGCTGGTGAGCCACCATTGCATCAGCGCACTCAGTGCCGACGGCGTCTTGGGTTGCACCACGAGGTGGAAGTGATTGGGCATCACACAAAAGCCGAGGACTTCCACCGGGACCTTCTTTTTGGCGGCGTAGAGCAGATCACAGAACGCGCGGTAGTCGGCGTCCTTGTGGAAGAGGGTGGCCCGACCGTTGCCGCGATTGAGGACATGATAGGCAAGGCCGGGTTGCTGCCCACGGGGGATGCGAGGCATGGCGGGGATCGTACCGCATCACGGGATGGGGGGCAAGAAAAAGTAGCCTGTCCCCTTTTCGGTCCCATGCAAAAACGGATAGGGCCACTGGCGAGTGGCTTCCTTCTCTGGACGGTATGCTTCTGGCCAGTCGATGGGTGGGCCTTTCGGTTGACAAGCCCAGCAAGCGGAGCCCAGGTTGAAGCTGGCAGCACGGTCACGGCCCGGTTGGACCCAGAAGGTGCCGGCGTACTCATCGGTGTGCTGTTTAGCTCGTCGGGAAGGGGAACTAGCGTGGACGATCCGGCCAACAATTCGGAGGTCGACGTCCTGCCGCCGTACACCTGGACCTTTCAAGTCCCGCCCAACTACGTCGGCCCCCTCACCATTTCAGCAATCGGACGCGTGCTGGGTCAGAAGACCGGTGCGGCGCCTGAAGCGGAGGTGACAATTCAAGTCTTGGTACCAGCCAACGTGACTTTACAGGCCCTCCGGGTACGTGAGGATCAACGCAGAATCCATCCGGCAGTTGGAGAGAAGCGAAAGCTATACGTTTATGGCCAATTCTCCGATGGGGTGGAGCGTCTCGTCTCGTCGACGAATAGCGGGACTCAATACGAGGTGGTCAACCCCAGCATTGCCTCGGTGGACACCGAAGGACTCATCACCGTACTCGCTCCCGGAACCACGGCGGTCAAGATCAAGAATGGCGACAAGCAGCTACAAATTGAAGTTAAAGCCCGGCCCGCACAGTGATCTAACGAGGAAGACCGAAAAGCAACTGTCTTGAGAGTCAACTCGTTTCTTAGGCATGACTGGTCCGCCACGGGGTGCGATGTTTGAGCATGGCATTGAGGATGGTGAGCAGTTTGCGCATACAGGCGACGAGCGCGACCTTGGGGGCTTTACCGGCGGCGCGCAGGTGTTGATAGAAGGCTTTGAGGACGGGATTGTGCCGCACCGCGACCAAGGTACACATGAACAACGGCGCACGGATCTGAGCCCGGCCGCCCCACACCGTGCGTTTGCCGCGCAGGGTGCCGCTATCGCGGTTGAGCGGGGCGACGCCGACCAGGGCCGCGACCTGTTTGCGATCGAGGGTGCCCAGTTCCGGCAGTTCCGCGAGCAGCGTGCGCGCCATCGTCGGGCCGATGCCCGGGGTGCTTCGCAGCAGCTGATCGTTGGCCCGCCACAGCGGACTCCGCTGAATGGTGTCGGCCAAGGTGTCATCCAGCCGCGCGAGGGCGGATTCCAGGAACCGGATGTGCCGACGGATCTCGGGGCGCACGGGTGGCGGGGCGGCGCTGAGGCGGTTCTTTTCCGCGACGAGCATCTCCACGACCTGGCGCCGGCGGGCCACCACGGCACTGAGCTCCTGGGTGAGCGCGTCGGGCAGGGCACGCGGCGCAGGCCGCACGGCGTGCCCAAACTGGGCCAAGATGGCCGCGTCCAAGCGATCGGTCTTGGCCAACTGCCCGGTGGCTTTGGCAAAGTCGCGGACCTGTCGGGGGTTCACGACCGCCACGGCGAGCTGCGCGGCTCCCAGCGCGCCCGCCAACGGCAGTTCCAAACCGCCTTTCGCTTCGAGCACGATCAGGGCAGGCCGCAGACTCTGGAGGCGCGCGACGAGTGTGGTGATGCCGGTCTCGGTATTCGCCTCGGTCCAGGGGGTGGCGGCTGGCCACACCGCGACGTCCAACGTGGCTTTCGACACATCAATTCCGACAAAGCATGCCCCTGGTTCCATACCGCCTCCTTCTCGATGGCCCGTCCTGGCGCGATGCGGGCTCGACTGCCCCGGGCAACTGTGCGGGCTGGGGGAGAAGACGACGTCACGACCCAAGCTTTTCTTCGGTCTCGGCGACCGTGGGGACAACGGCCTGTGACGTCGCGAAGATCCATCCGGCGTATTATGGCCGGAAGCAAAATCAAGATACCAAGGGACAGGCTACTTTTCTGGGGAAGGCTCGGAGGACTTGTGAGGTCGACCGCGGGGGCGCAGTGTGGAGTGCAGGCCGAGGGCGGTGGCCATGCGCGCGATCCAGTCGGGCGCCCCAAATGGGGCTTGGCGAATGGGCTTCGCGCCGTCAGGCGCTGGTCAAAGAGCCGTCGGCCACCCTGCACATGGCGCAGCATTGACGCACATGCGGACCTGTGTGAGGTCTTCCTCGGGCAGCGGCATAGCGAGCCAGTGGAGAGCCCAATCATCAGGCGGGGCGAGCGACCATGGATCGGGCGGATACGCAGGATTGAGGCTGGTCCACGGCTACTGTGCGGCCTGCGTCACGAGGCCGGCTCGTACCGGGTTGAGCAGCACGTAGTGGAGCACGGTGAGGAGGTGCTCGTCTTGTTGAATGGGAAAGCTCTTGAACCGGCCCTGCCAGAGATGGCCGCTGCTGTGGTAGTGCCGATGGTAGCGGCGGAGATGGCTGGTGAGCGACCACTGCATCATGGTACTGAAGGCGGATGGGGTCTGAGGTTGCACCACGAGGTGGAAATGATTCGGCATTACACAAAAGCCGAGCACCCGTACGGGGAACTTCATTTTGGCGGCGTCGAGCAGATCACAGAAGGCGCGGTAGTCGGCATCCTTGTGGAAGAGTGTGGCGCGACCGTTGCCGCGATTGAGAACGTGATAGGTGAGGCCGGGCATCTGCCCGCGGGGGATACGAGGCATGGCGGGGATCATACTCCAGACGGGGGATGAGCGGACAAGAAAAAGTAGCCTGTCCCCTGGCCTCAGGAACTGGTGCGATATGGTCCACCTTTTCTGTCCTGACACCTTTTCTGTCCATGAGAGCCTGATGTGAATAAATCCACTCGGCTAAGCATCTGGGGGCCACCATACTACCGATGGTTTCCCGATTCGCCGATATTTTGGACGATCATACTGATGACTCTTTTTCTCTCTACGTGTGTCGCGGCATTTCCTCCCATAGGTACGCCTCATCCGGTTTGGGCTAACTATCGTGGGCCCTTTGAAGGAAGAGTGGTTGACCAGGAAACATCGCTGCCTATCGAAGGGGCGGTCGTATTAGTGGAGTGGGTAAACGTCAATCGGTTCTCGTATCCGTTCTACGATACCTCGCTCTGGGATGTTGCTGAGGTCGTCACGAATTCTGAAGGTTCATTCTCAGTTCCCAAGCGTTCGATAGCAGATCCCCTGAGGAGCATTTTCATAGACGGCCACCTTATGATTCTGAAGGCCGGATATAGCGATGTTCAAATTATCTCCTGGCGAAGGTTGGACAATGTCGCCGCCTATCTCGATGGTCGCGCAAGATTGAAGGGAGGGTGCGAGGGCATGTTTTGTCCACCCAGACCGCATGGATTTCGGTTGCGCTTCGATAACGGGAAACCGATATTCGGCTTAAAACGCCTTCGGACTGCGCAGGACTGGTACGAGAATCGATCGGGGGCTGTGACCGCCGGTAATGTTATGGGACATCAGAAACCGTTGTTGCTTAGGGAACTCGCTGAAGACCATAGGCTTTTGGCACAGGCTCCGAATAATTCTGATCAATAGTAGAAAATGGGCAGACTTGACGGTAATCCATAAGGTAATCTGGTGAAATCCCGGCCTTGGCATAAGCTATTGGTGTTGACGGTACTGCTGGCCGGCCTCGCCACGCCCGCCTTCGCCCAGCAGCCATCTCCCTCCCTGGCCACGGTAGAGTTCTACCTGGTGGGGGGGCAGTTGGCGCCGCAGCCGGGTTACCAAGCTGTGCCCAAGAGCCTCACGACTCAGGTCGATGTCCCGTTTGTGCTGCCTGACCGGGTCACGTCCGCGGGTGTGACCTTTGCCGAACTGCAGCTTCTTCTTCCCCAAGACTTGATCGTCCGAGCCGAGTTGCGTGGGCCGGCGTTTGCCTCGCCCATACAGCTTTCGGCCTTGCCCAACCATCCGCTGGAACTGCCCACGTTGCCGGTGACCGGCATATATACCGTGGAGAATATTCGGATGGAGAGCGCGGGGCAGGTGGTGGCCGCGTCGCCGAACGTTGTCCAGGTGGAGTCGTTTGAGAAGGCGTTGGTCACCCAGGTCACCACCCGGCAGCTCACGGCGCAGGAGATCGCGGATCGCGGCATTGCCATTGATGCGAGCAACTTCAACGTGGTCAACTTCACGGCCGCGCTCTCGTTCCAATCCAGGCCGGTGCAACTGCAGATTCCCATTGCGGTGCCGGTCATCGGCCGCAGCGAAATCGAAGAACCGCCGCCCACCAACTTGGGCGATCTGGCGGCGGTGGTCCAGACCGGGCCGCAGGGGCAGCCCATCCCGGTGCTCAATCGCGATGAGGTCATCCCCAACCTGCAGATCCAGACCTTTCAGCTCGATAGCATCCAAGGCAGCGTGGACAAGGATCCGCAGTTCCCGCCGATCTCGGGCATCGTGGTCATCCCGGGGAGCATCGGGTACCTGCATCAGTTCTTCGAAGCCACCCTGCTCGTGACCAATGGCGCGCCGGCGTCCAGCGCGCTGTCGATCCGCGACGTGCAGGCCGCGATCGTGCTGCCGACCGGGTTGGACCGGATCGCAGGGACGGACGCGGCGCCGGGAGACGATCCCTTGCGCGCGGTGGGTACCACGGCCACAGGCGGAGTGCCGTTGCGCACGCTTCCGGTGAGGGCGCCGGGGCCGGATGGGCAGTTCGGCACGCCCGACGACGTGGAGGTGTTCGGGGCGCAGCAGACCGGACAGGTGGCGTTTACCCTGGAAGGGCTCAAGGAGGGGACGCACTCCATCGAGTTTGCGATCACTGCGACGCTGGAGGGGCTTCCGCGGGGACCGGTGCAGATTTCGGGCAAGGCCACGGGCGCGGTGCTGGTTCGCAACCCGAACTTCGCGATCACGCTCTCGCATCCCTCTACCGTGCGCGCGGGCGTGGAGTACACGCTGACCGCCACGGTGAGCAACACGTCGGATGTGGCCGCCAACCTGGTGCAGGTCACGCTCGACCCGCACGCGGTGAGCGGCGCGACGCTGCTCTCGGCGTCGACCGTGCAGATCCAGACCCTCGCGCCCCACACCGCGGGCACGGTGTCGTTCCGCTTGCGCTCGCAGGTGACGGGCAAGGTCACGGCCACGGTGTTCCCGACCGACGATCAGGTCAAGGGGAGCTTTATCCTGCGCGCGGGCGTGGGCGCCAACAACATTCCGCTCTCGCCGGACACCTTGGTCCTCTCCAGCTTCGCCGACTATCTGCCTGATCCGGTGCGCCTGGCAGCGGTGGGCTTTCTGGGCGAGGCCTACAGCGTGTCCACCGCGCCGGCCGGTTCCTTGCCCACAGGCATTGCGCGGATCGCGCGCAAGACGGTGCAGACCGGCGCGGCCAATGTCGGCGAGGGCGGCTTGCGGATCTTCTTGGGCGAAGCGCCGGAACAGTCGCTGCACACGCTGCTGTTGGACGTGTTGGGGAGCGATACGCCGGATCCTGCCCTCGACGGCCTGCGGAGGATCTCGCCGTTGGCCGAGGAATTGGCGGCTGCTGTGGGCGCGGAGCTGGCGCCCGCGGTGGCGGCACAGGGTGCGCTGGCGCTGCAGCGGGCGCTGGCCACGGGCGCGACGGATCGAGGGCCGTACTGGTCCATCATGACCGCGGGACTCGGCGGACCCGCGGCCGCGGTGCAGGTGCGCGACGCGTTCGGTCGGGTGCTGGGCGGCGAGACGACCGCGGATCCGGCCCCGGGGATTCCGTATGCCGAGCTGGTCCCGATCGGACCGCCGGATGCGCCCGACGCGGTGCTGGCGGTGCATTCCGCGCCAGCCAACGGGTCGTACCTGGTCGAATGGCGACCCACGGCCGACGGAGCGCTCGATCTTGGGATCGTCCTGCCCGGAGCCAACGGATTGGAGCAGGTGACCTTTGCCGGCGTCTCCGTCGCCGCGACCGACCGCCTGTTGCTGACGATCGCGATACCACGTACGGATCCTCCGACGATCGGGGTCGATCACGACGGCGACGGTGTGGCCGAGGTCACGCTGGCACCCACCGCGATCAGCGCCGTGCCCGACCCTGGGCCCATGCTGGAGGGCGCGGTCCAACTCTTTGACTTTGACGACACCAAGCTCGACAAATACGGCCGGCTGGTAGCGGTGCTGATGAGTAAGCGATTGGTCAAAGACCAGGCCCAGGCCCTGGCCACGTACGCGGTGGACGACAACGCCGTGCTCACCGCGCTGCTGCAACCCAGCGGCCGGGTCGTGTTCGTGGGGCTGCGCGACCCGATCGGCCCCTACATCGAGCGGCGCTTGACCGTCACGGGGTTGACCGACCGACGCGGCGTGGCCATGCAGCCCGCCTCGCAGTCGGCGATCATCCGTTCGACAGCGACCGAGCCCGGCGCCGTGGTCCAAGGCCGCGTGCTCACCGCAGACGGGCAACCCGTGACCACGGCGCGGATCTCCTTGGTCTACGCGGCCCAGTCGGGCAACCTCTTCGGCGACGTCAGCAACGTGCGGATCGGGACCAAACCGGTGGACGCGGACGGCGGCTACCACTACGACTACGCGAGCAGCCGGTTCAGCGAAGGGGGCACGGGCTTCCTCGTGCGCGCGGAAGATCCCGCCACCGGCCGGTTCGTGGAGCTCGCTACCCAAGAGCGGTTCGCGGGCCAGCGCATGACGCTGGACCTGATCTTCCCGGGGCAGGGCACGGTCACCGGCGTGGTGCGCGACGACCAAGGGCGGCTCCTGTCCGGCGCCGCGGTGACGGTACGCTCCACGGTGTCGGGCCTCGGGGCGCTGACCACGACCGATCCCTCGGGCCGCTACACGGTTGGGAACATTCCGGTCGGCAATGTCCTGGTGGCGGCAACCGCCTCCGGCGGCTACTACGGGGCGGTCAACGGCACCCTCACGGGGGACGGCGGGACCGCGGTGGTGGACGTGGTGCTCTTTCCCCCGCTGGCCAGGCCCGAAGGCCGGGTCATCGGGACCGTGTATGCCGACGACGGCATCACCCCGCTGGGCAATATCCCGGTGGTGGTCACCGTCGCCGCGGTCAGCTATCAGAACTTCGTCCGGACCGCTGCCGATGGCACGTTTGCGTTCGAGCGCGTGCCCACCGGCGGGTTGGTGGTGGAGGCGATCGACCCCGCCACCGGCAATCGCGCCCGGGCAGCCTCCACGCTGGCTGCGGGCGAGACCGCCAGCCTCACCGTCATCTTCAACGCGCTGGGGTCGATCTCAGGGACGGTGTACACGCAGTTCGGAGTGCCGGTCTCAGGCGCCCTGGTGGTGGCCAATGGCAAGAGCTTTGCCTTCACCGGCGCGGACGGCACGTACACGATCGCAGGGGTGCCGCTCGGCAGCGTGTCGGTCAGGGCGGAGGATTCGCAAGGCCGCACCGGGTCAGCCTCCACCAGCCTGAGCTTCCCAGGCCAGGCCGCCACCGCCGTCATCTATCTGACCAGCGGGCTGCGCGCGTCGATCGTGGGAACGGTCTACGAACGGGACGGCGTCACGGTCGCACCGAACCTTCCGGTCCGGGTCATCGTGGACATCGAGTACAACTGCCTGGCCGCGGCCTCCTGCCCCCCGACCTATAAGGTGCTGCAGACCACGACCGATGCCCAGGGCGGCTATCGCATCGACGGGATCCCGATTCCGCCGCGGGTGTCAACCGCGATCGCGGTCCGCGGCAGCAATGCCGAGGTCGGCAACGCCGCGTTTCGGTTGGTTTCCGAGGGCCAGGTGGTCAAGACCGATATCGTGCTCACCGGGCCCGGTACCGTGACCGGCACGGTGCGCGATCAAGGCTCGGCCAACCAGCCCACCGGCGCCAATGTGATCGTGCGCGGGGTGAAGCCCAACGAGGCCGGGCTGTTCGAGCAGCGGCTGATCGGCACCACGCAAGCCGACGCGCAGACCGGCCGGTTCTCGGTGGCTGGGGCCTGGCCGGGCGGCTTTTCGGTGGAAGCCTCCAACACCTTCCGCCCGAACCCGGCGCGGGCCTCCGGAGCGATCCGCTTCGCCGGCGACGTGCAGGACGTGACGCTCACCCTCATCCCCAACGCGGGCTCGATCAGCGGCGTGGTGAACAAGCCCGACGGCACGCCGGTCGGCGAAGGCGTCCAGGTACGCCTCACGCTCGCGGGCTCACCGGTCACGGTCACCACCGGACCCGATGGGCGGTTTCAGTTTGCGCCCATCTTGCCGGCCAGCACGTATCCGCTGACGGCAGAGGACCCGGTGTCTGGCCTCAGGGGCATCGGATCGGCGGTGGTGCAAGGCGGGCAGGATACCCCCGTGACATTGCGTCTGTTGGGTCTCGGCTCGGTGGTCGCGCAGGTCAGAAACGCGGACGGGTCGCCAACGAGCCAGGCCAGCGTCAATCTGCGGCGCACCAGCTTCCCGTACGATACGGCGTCGGCGACCCTCGGACCAGCCGACGGCGGCAACGTCGCCTTCTCCAATATCACCGAGGGGGATTTCTCGGTCGAGGCGGTTGATCCCAACGGCCTGGGAGCGCGCGCCTCGGGTCGCGTGCCGGGCGAGGGGCAGACGGCCACGGTGACGCTCACGCTCTCGCCCTCCGGCGTGGTCACGGGCCGTCTGCTGACGCCGGACGGTCGCACCCCGATCGGCAACGGCCAGATCCAGTTGACCCAGTACGGCCGTGCCATCGGCTTTCTGACCACGTCGACGGATCCGGCCACGCTCGGCGCGTACCGGTTCGAGCACGTCCCGCTGGGGCCGATCGTGGTGGAGGGGTTCGACCCCGTGACGTCGCGGCGCGGCAAGGGCTTTGGTCAGCTCGCATCCAACGGCCAGACGTTGGTGGTCGACGTCCTGCAAATCGCGCGTGGCACGGTCACCGGACGGGCGCTCTCGGCCGACGGGACGCGGCCCGTCGAGGGTGGAAAGATGACGCTCCAGGTCTCGGGCGTGTTCTCGGAGTCGTTCCAGGGACTCACCACCCCGGATGGCGGGTTTGCCTTCCCCGGGGTGCCGGCGGGCAACTTCACCGTGCGGTTGGAAGACCCGCTGACCGGGCTGACCGGGTCGGCCAGCGGCAAGGTGGTACTCGAGGGCGAGACCGTGACGACCGAGGTGCGGCTTGAACCCACCGGGACCGTGTCCGCGACCGTGGTCAAATTTGACGGAGTCACTCCGGCGAGCGGCGCCACCGTGGTGCTGCGAGGCCCGCGGACCACACACACGATCCAGGCCGATCCCGAGGGTCGAATCAGCCGGTCGCTCTCGCCGCTCGGTCACTACACCCTGACCGCCACATCCCCCAACGGGCTTGACGGCGGGACCGCGAACGCGGACCTTGCGACGGAGGGCCAGGTCGCGGACGTGCTGGTCCGCTTGAACGGTGTGGGGTCGGTCGAGGGCACGGTGTATGAGTCCGACGGTCTCACGCCTGCGGTGGGCGCGCTGGTCACGCTCGCCGTCCGGGGCGTGGTGTCCGCCAACTTCTCGTTCCAGACCGGCAGCGACGGGCGATACCTCTTTGCGAGCGTGCCGGCTGGGACCCTGTCCCTTTCGGTCAAGAGCCCGGACGGGCTGCTCGGGGGATCGGCGTCTGGAACGCTCGCGCGCGACGGCGAGACCGTGACCATCGACCTTTCGTACCAGGCCGCGGGGACGGTGATGGGTCAGGTGATCGCGCCGGACGGCGTGACCCCGTCGGCGGGCGCGATTCTCACGGTGCGGGTTGGCTCCATCACGCTCTCGATCGTCGCCGCCAATGACGGCCGGTTCACGGTGGAGTCGATCCCGCTGGGGACCGTATCCATCGACGTGATCGAAGCGTTTGGGCAGGGCGTGGCATACCGGACGCAGGCGTTGACGGCGAACGGCCAGGTGATCGACGTTGGGGCGATCGTCCTGGACAACGCGCCGATCCGCGTGGCGGAGGTGCAGCCGGTGGACGGCGCGGTGAACGTCGGGGTGACGGCCCCGCTGTCGATTGTCTTCAGCGAAGCGGCTGATCCGGCGACGATCACCACCAGCACGGTCCGGCTCTTCGAGGGCAGCACCACGCTGGGTCTCAGCCGCACGCTCTCCGCAGATCACACTCGCCTGACGCTCACGCCCACCCAGGCGCTGAAGGGCTCGACCCGCTACACCCTGGTCGTGACCACTGGCGTGCGGGACTTCGCGCGCCACCCCCTGCCGGTCGAGGTCCGCACCACGTTCGTGACGCTCGACAACGTTCCGCCCACCGTGGTCTCGATCTCGCCGGCCCACAACACGATCCAGGTGGATCCTAGCGCGGTGGTCCGCGTGGTCTTCTCCGAACCCGTGGATCCCGCGACGGTGTCACTGGCGCTCGCGCGCTCGGGGCTGTCGATTGCCGGGCGGGTGGACCTCGCGCAGAACAACACGGTCGCGATCTTCACGCCCGCGGACGTGCTGGCGACCAACGCCACGTACACCGCGAGCGTGTCGGGCGTCATCGACCTGGCCGGCAACGTGCTGGCCGCGCCCGTGAGCGCGACATTCGACACGCTGGACATTGTTCCGCCCACGGTCACGGGGTTGTCGCTGCCTTCCGGCGTGAGTCTGATCCGGGGCCGAACCGTGACCGCGACCGCAACCGTGGCGGACGGGGACGTGGCATCGGTGGAGTTCACGGTCGACGACCGGTTGGTCGCAACCGACACCGCGGCGCCGTTCGCCGCAGCCGTGTCGCTGACCCCGCTCTCCGGGGACACGCTCGTGCTCAAGGCGATTGCGGTGGACCGCGTGGGCAACCGGAGCGCACCCCTGTTCCTGTCCGTCACGGTCCTGCCGGATGAGCTGCCCAGCGCGACCATGAGTGCACCGACCACGGCGGAAGTCGGCGCCACGGTGTCGGTGACCGTGACCGCGCAGGACGATGTGGGGATCGCGAGCGTGAAGCTCGTGGCCTCGGGCGCCGCGACCAGCACCCAAACCCGGACCTTTGCGACCCAGAACCCGGTGAGTGCCACGTTCTCGTTGGCCGTCCCAGCGTCGGCTGCGCCTGGGACCGGGATTTCGCTGGTGGCGACCGCCACCGATTCCGCCGGTGGGACCGCGAATGCTTCAGCCTCCTTGACCGTGGTCGACACCAAGGCGCCCACGGTCACCATCACGGCTCCGACCACGACCCAGGTGGTGACCGGGTCAACCATCACCGTCACGGTGAACGCAGCGGATACCGTGGGCGTGAGCCGGATCGAGCTGGCTGCATCGGCCGGCACGATCACGTCGCCCAACCCGGTGATGGTCTCACCAGCAGCCACCACCGCGAGCGCCAGCTTCACCCTGGTGATCGATGCCGGCGTGCCGGTGGGCCAGGCGGTCACGCTCACGGCAAAGGCTGACGACACGTCTGGGAACCGCAGCGCAGGGACGACCAGGTCCTTGACCGTGGTGCCGGTTGTGCCGAGTTTGACGGCGATCGAAGCGGCGCCTGCGTCGGGGACAGCGGCCCAGGCAGCCCCGGCGACCAATCTGGGGCAGACGATCTCGATCGTGGGCTCGGATCTGCGCCCAGACGTTCGGGTGCGGTTCACGACCCGCACCGATACCGGCAACGCGAGCACCCAGGACGTGTCGGTGGTCGACGGGAGCGTGTCGGCTGATCAGACGCGCGCCCAGGTCGTGGTGCCGGCAGCGAGCGCCGTGGCCACGGGACCAGTGGTTCTGTACGATCCCGCGTCCGGGATGCTGTCGCAGAGCGTCCACTTGCAGGTCGTGCCAACGGTCACGATCTTGGATGCGCCGGTGTTTGCGCCGGAGCAGCCGATGACGATCAGGGGCTCAGGCTTTGCCGAGAACCGCGGCACCGTGGTCTTCCAGCCGGCGGCCGGCAACCCGGTGTCGGTTGTCGATGTCGCTGCGGAGATCGACGTCCAGGCGACCAACGGCGCCATGGTGCTGACGATCCCCAATGGAGCGGGCAGCGGCGACCTCGTCGTGACGACCGATGGTGGCAGCAGCGCACCGTTTGCGTTCGTGGTACCCACGCTGACCGCGCTGTCGGCGACCGCGGCGACCGGCACGCCAGCCGATCCCGCGCGACGCTCGGCCAATGTGGGCCAGACCGTGGGGGTGGTGGGCGAAGGGCTGAGCGGGACGGTCGCGCTGCGCGTGCCCACGTTGTCCGATACCAAGGTCGCAGGCACGCTCAACCTTCCGCTGACCCAGGTCTCCACCGACGGCGCGTCGGCCCAGGCGGTGCTGGATCCCCAAGGGTCCGTGACCACGGGTTCGGTCCGCCTCATCGATACGGCCACGGGTGTGGGATCGGCCGAGTCGGTCTGGCTGCAGATCGTGCCCACGCTCGATCCGCCGTCCGCTGCGACGTTCGGGACCGCGCAGCCGCTCACCCTGACCGGTAGCGGGCTCATTGAGGACGGTCTGACGCTGCACTTCCCCAAGGTCGGAGGCGGTGTCATCGATGTGGCGGATACGGGCGCCAACATGGATGTCACGAACAAGAACCGCGCAGTGAGTTTGCTGTCGCCCTCGGGTGTGGGGCCGGGATCGCTCACCGTGACCACGGCGGGGGGGACCAGCGCCCCGGTGACGATCGCTGGCTCATCCGCTGGGGCCTCGTCGCTAGCCATCAGCCCCAACCCGCTCTCGGTCGCGCCCGGCGGGACGGCCTCGATCACCGTGGGCGTGCCAACAGCCGACTCGTTCGATCGCACCGTCGCGTTGAGCACGGCAGACCCATCGGTCGCGACCGTGCCCGCGAGCGTGGTCCTGCCCGGCGGGACCACCCAGACCGCGGTGTTGGTCAGCGGCGTGGCTCAAGGGTCCACCACCCTGAGGGCTGATCTGAGCAATGCCGATGGCAGTGTGGTGAGCGCGAGCGCCCCGGTCTATGTCGCCCCGCCCTTTGCCGGCTCGGCGCTCGCATACACGGAGGTGGGGGTGTATGTGGAGGAGTTGGCGCCCGGGTCGTCTTCGGTCTCAATCCGGTCCGCGCCAGTGGGTGTCGTCCTTTCAGCACGCGACCCAGCCGGGGCCAGCAGCGTGCGGGCGGCGGACGTGGGCGTCACGCTCGTCCAGCCCGAGGGGACCAGCGCGGTCGCGGTGCTGGGACCGCCGGTGGGCCTGGCCGTGGCTGAAACCGTCACCGGAGTGTCCCACGCCACACTCGCCCAAGGTGAGTCCGTGACCTTCCGGGTGGTGGGGACGGACTTGAGTCGCGTCACCACGCTGGCGTTCGATCCACCCACCGGTCTCACCGTGGTCAATCCTCCGGTGATCGACGCGGATGGCCGCGGACTGTCCGCAACGGTCACGGTCTCGTCGACCGCGGCCGAGGGGCTGCGCAAGGTCCAGGTGCTGACCGCCACCGGCCCCATTCGCCCCGCTGTGCCCGAGGCGGCAACCGTGACCATCACCAAACCGGCTCCCGAGATCACCGCGGTCACGCCGGGAACGGCGATGCCTGGCGACACCATCACGCTGACCATTACCGGCCGACGATTGACCGGCGCGATCTCGGTCACGATTGCGCCCGCCACGGGTTTTACGGTGCAGAACCCTCCGGACGTGAGCCCGGATGGCACGCAGGCAACGGTCACGGTGACAGTCGATTCTTCGGTTGCGGCCGGTACGTATCGGGTGTCGATCTCCACGCCGGTCGGCAGTTCATCCGGCACAATGACCGAGGCGAACGATTTGGTGGTGACCGCACCGTAGAGGCAATCTATAGACGTGATTTTTGATGATCGCTTGGGCAAATCGGACAAACCTAGGATGGATGTGACGGAGGTTGTTATGAAGACGATGCGACGACTGGTTGGCGGCGCTCTCGGAGCGCTGATGGTTGGGTGGTTTCCGGGCCATGCCCTGGCCGCTCCGTTTGTGAGCGGCAGCACCGGCGCTGACGGCGTGTTTGCGCCGCAAACTTCGATGCAGGTTCAGCTCCCGGAGAGCGGCATGTTGAACTTCACCACCGTGAACATTCCGTCCGGAGTCACGGTGACGTTCAAGAAGAACTCCACCAATGCCCCGGTGACGATCTTGGCAACGGGCGACGTGATCATCAACGGGACCCTTGACGTGAGCGGTGCGGACGGAGCGTCGGTGGTGGACGCCATCTCGGCCGACGACACGCTGCCTGGTGTCGGAGGACCTGGCGGATTTGCCGGTGGTTTCGGAGCGAGTAAGTCTGTTCCTGGGAGTCTGGGAGGCGGTGGTCTGGGGCCTGGCGGAGGCAAGCCAGGGCCTGGGTATTTTGGCGGGAGCACCACGTTTGCAATGGGCGGCGGCGGGGGAGGATTCGGCGCGGATGGGACGGACTCGTCCGGAACCAGCGGCTTGAAAGGCTTGGCGTACGGCACGGCGTCGCTGTTGCCCATGATCGGTGGATCAGGCGGTGGAGGAGGCGCATCCACGGCTAGCTACAACGGAAGCGGCGGGGGCGGAGGTGGCGGCGCCGTGCTCATTGCCTCGTCGGGCAGCATCCAGGTAGCCGGTGCGATTCGCGCCAATGGCGGCAAAGGTGGCTACGCCTACTCGAACAACTGTGGTGGGAGTGCTGGCGGGGGCGGCGGGGGAAGC